>JAHEBB010000259.1 GCA_024642575.1 Trueperaceae bacterium
ATTCGCTATTTTAAACAGGCAAATGGTGGTCACCATAGGGCACTTAATGGCATTATTCCAAAAGCAAGTGGCGATTTTTCAATTATATTGGATTCAGACGATACGCTAACCCCCAACGCTCTGACTCGCTTATTAGAAGTCTGGGAGACTATTCCTAAAGCCGAACAGGGTGACTTTGCAGGGGTAAGCGCTCAGTGCAAAAGTCACACAGGTAAACTAATTGGAAAGCCGTTTCCTAAAGACGTATTTGACAGCAATAATCTTGAAATTAACTATATTTATAAAATTAGTGGCGACCGAAAAGGTTTCATTCGTACCAAAATCCAACAAGCTCATCTGTACCCAGAGTTTGAGGGAGAGAAGTTTATTAGTGACTCGGTGGTTTGGCATAAGATTGGTCAGGCTTATAAGACGCGCTATATTAATGAAGCAATATGTATTACAGATTATTTAGAAGATGGTCAAATCTTTAGTATCCAAAGGCTACTGTGCCGTAATGCTAAAGGCTCGAGTCGCTTTTATCAGAACATTCTTGACGCAAAAACCCCTTTTTCTTTTAAAATACGTGCTGGAATCCATGCTTACTATGTACGCTACTCCTTACATGCTGGCTATTCCTGGGCAAAAATCCAGCGTGACGGCTCGAGCAAACCCTTATATATGCTAATAGGCATTCTTGCCGGTAGCCTCTTCTATCTCCGTGATGAAATAAAAGATGTCAAGGAGTACCGTAAGCAAACCCCAAAGTTAGAAGCGCCTCAAAATAATACCAAAATGGTAAATGATTTAGCTTAATAGAATTTTCTCAAACTAAAAAAGGTGGACCTTCATGTCCGCCTTTTATTTTGGATTTAGCTTACATTGTCACATTCTTTTTGCTCTCGCACATTTGCTTCTTGACTCTAGGAGCAAGCTACTGTCATATAGTAGATGCGAGGTTTACCTATGACCAAATATCTATATGATTTACCTAAAACCATGCCCTCGGTAATTTGTCACGGGCCTGAAGACTATCGGCTCGAGGAACGCACTGTTCCTAAAGTCGGTCCTGAAGAAGTGCTCATCAAGGTCAAGTCAACAGGCATTTGCGCCAGTGATATTAAGTGTTATCTCGGGGCAGGTCTGTTCTGGGGAAATGAACACCGAGAAGGTTATTGTCAGGCACCCGTAACCCCAGGTCATGAATTTGTTGGTGAAGTTGTTGCTCTTGGTGAAGGGGCAGGGCAAAAATATGGGCTCGAGCTTGGCGACATCGCTATTTCAGAGCAAATTGTGCCCTGCTGGAATTGCCGCTTTTGTAACCGAGGTCAATACTGGATGTGCGAACATGGCGACGTTTACGGCTTTCGCCAGAAGGCTTTTGGTTCCTGGGCAGATTATATGCTTTTTCCTGCTAATGCCCTCAATCATAAAGTTCCAAGAGACCTTCCTTTTCATCATGCCGTATTTATAGAACCCCTATCCTGCTCTATTCATGCAGTAGAGCGCGGTGATATTCAGTATCAAGATACGGTGGTCATTGCTGGCTGTGGTCCCTTGGGGTTAGGTATGGTAGCCGCTGCCAAAATGAAAGGCCCCGAAAGAATTATCGCACTTGACTTGAGTGATGACAGGCTCGAGCTTGCCAAACGCTGCGGCGCAGACCTAGGCTTAAACCCCAAAAATGGTGATGTCGTAAATACCGTCAAAGAACTTACAGACGGCTATGGCTGTGATGTCTACATCGAAGCAACAGGGCATCCAAGCGCAGTTGTTCAGGGCCTAAACATGATTCGTAAACTCGGTACCTTTGTCGAATTTAGCGTCATGCGTGAGCTTGTTACGGTTGACTGGACGATCATTGGCGATGGCAAAGAATTAAACATTCACGGTTCGCATCTTGGACCTTACTGCTATCCGGTAGCCATAAAAATGCTGCAAGAAGGTAAACTCCCCATCGATGAAATTGTGACCCACCGTTTGCCTTTGACTGATTTCCAAAAAGGGCTGGATATGGTGGCTTCAGGCTTGACCAGTGTAAAGGTAACGCTCGAGCCTTAGGCTACTCAGACTAGTAACAAATTTCTATGCTGATTGAGTGAAACGAGTCAAGACTTTTGGACTTGCCAGCCCCCATATCTTTCTGGCATTTTTACTGGTCTATATCAGTTTGCGCTATTGGGTTGTGCCAACTCAAGAAGTTTTACTCCCTGCAGTTGTTGCCCAATTTATCTCATTGCCCCTATTAATTATTGGGGTTCTTTATTTGTCCTTTGGAAGTTATCCCCTTTCCGTTTAATTCCTTAAGAATTAAATGCGATCTTTGATCGTAGAACCGAATACCAAACTATTCCTATCCTTGCTTGGGTTGGCTCAGGCATGCTCCTTTGCGTTGGGCTTATTTTCATCCTGTCAATGTTAATTTTTTAATTCGTTTCAGCTAATCATATAGAAAGCTGAAAGCAAAACTAGGCATACTTGGTTATGCAAAGCCAAGATATGCAAAAAGAAGAAATGCTTATTACCCAAACTGAACAAACTAAAGCCTTACAAGACACCGCATTTTTAAGCCAATTCGTCCAAAGGAACTCTCCAAGTGATGTAGCCAAAAAGCTAGGGATGGCAGCAAACCTAGCCCATCATTATGTTCAGAAATATGAGTTGCTCAAGCTACTCCAAGAGGTAAAGCGAGACACAAAAGTCTAATATCAATTAACCGCTAAAACGTACAAAATTGCCAGAAATATCTGGGCAGTAAGCCAGAGCGAGCACTATGCTCACGCAGAATTAAACAGGCTAAAAGACGACTTTTTAAGGGCTTACGAAATAACTGACGGTTTATTGAATGATGCTAACCCTAATTGGCACGAGGTCGTTTTTGTTGAAAACGGTGAAGAAGCAAGCATCTCGCAAGTCAAAAAGGGGGAACATTTTCAAGTCTATCCACCTCATTTGCAAATTCGTTCCTTGACCCTTAGTCCAGAAGCGTATTTGAACCTTGTTAACGCTATTGCCGAATTGATAGAACAAGCCGAGTCTCAAGGCAGTAAAAACCGCAAAGGTCACTGCAAAGTTTCCTTTTGGCGTTTCAACCTTAAACAAAAGCCTCTATTTCCGAAGGCACGTTTATTACCAGTTTTGCTTTAGATATTGCGTAAAAGCCAGTAAGCAAAAAAGCCCACAAAGGCTATGTCAGCGGCGATCAGAGGCAAGATACGCATGATGAGAGGCTGTCCAGAGATACCTTCGGCTCGAGCGTTACGAATGCTCAAAAAGAGCATCGCCATAATGACACTTGAAACAATAAAAAAAACGCCTACACCTAAGACTAAGGGATTCATGTCTAAACTAGCATAGGGTCATCAAAGGCAATATCTCCGTGTTCAATCTCACTTTCCAGGTTTAAACCTTCAAAATCGAAGAGGGATTTATCCATAAGATGCGAGCTATCTACATTTTTTAAAGCTCTAAAGATACTCTCGAGCCTTTTCGGGTTTTCCCGCTCCCATGACTCGAGCATGTCTGACACAACCTGACGCTGTAAATTAGCCTGTGAACCACAAAGCGTACAAGGAATGATGGGGAACTCACGGGCTCTTGCATAACGAGCAATATCTTTCTCATGACAATATGCCAGCGGTCTTATTACAATATTCTTTTTATCATCACTTAGAAGTTTGGGCGGCATACCCTTAAGGCGTCCACCAAAAAACATATTCATAAAAAAGGTTGCCAAAATATCATTACGGTGGTGGCCTAAGGCAATCTTGGTTGCACCTTCTTCTTGGGCAACACGGTAAATAACACCACGACGCAACCTTGAACATAGTGAGCACATGGTTTTGCCTTCAGGAATAACCCTTTTAACCACACTGTAAGTATCTTGCTCAACAATACGAAACGTGACCCCTAAGTCAGTCAGGTAACCGGGCAAAATATGTTCGGGGAAACCTGGCTGCTTCTGATCTAAATTCATCGCCAGAATGTCAAAATCAATGGGCGCTCTAGCTTTCAGTGCAAGCAAAATATCTAGCATGGTATAGGAATCTTTGCCCCCTGAGAGACAAACCATAACTTTGTCGCCATCTTCGATCATGCCATAGTCAGTTATGGCTTCAGCACTAAGGCGCTCGAGCCGTTGACGAAGCTTATTGAAATTTCCAGAATGGTCTTGATCTTCGAGGCGTGACATAAACTTTTAGAGTATAGCGGTTCAAAGTAAAGCCCTCAGTAATGAGGAAGCGGGTCTTTCTCAATCACCTTGCAAATAGGTCTGCAAACGCGCTTCGGCACTTTTTTGCGCCGCCTCATTGGGCGCTACTTCGGCGCTTAGCTCGAGCAATTCAAGATAAAGCGAGTCGTAGTAACTACGCTGCTGCTCTGCCCAAGGCGCATCAAAGCTAGGCAAAAACATGCCTTTATAAAGCTGGATAGCTTTTTCAAGGTCACTATACTGTTTGTTTTTGAGGGCCGTTTTGGCTGCTTTTTCAAAAAGCTCGGCGTCCCATTCATAGCTAAATAGGAGCTCGAGCGTCAAAATATCTCCCTGAACAGGAAAGCGAGCATAGCCCTCAAAGGTTTTTCTCGCTCTATTTATAAGCACATGAATATTATTTTCACCTACTTCTTCGTACCACAAATCGCCTGGAATAATTCTTAGGGGAACTTTACCTTCATGAGTAAGCAGGTAAAGAAATAGAGCAATAACCTTTTTGGCCTCATACTGTAAATACTTCCCCTCGGCGCTTGCACCAACACCGCCCAGACTCAAAATTTTTATCTTGGCTTGCTCCCCCTCATCACGGAGCAAAGAGGTCCGACTAAAGCGAGCCTCAACTGCCTCTTTGAGTTCGTCAGGGGTAAAGGGTTTGGTCAGATAGTCATCGGCACCTTGTTGCATGCCTTGCCTGAAATGCCGTCTATCATTTAGAGCCGTCAAATAGATAAACGGTACAGCTTTCAAATCTGCTTCTTGCCTCAGCGTTTCATGAAACTCAAAACCATCCATCTGCGGCATATTGATGTCGCAGATGATTAAATCCGCCTTTAGACCTGTCTTAAACGCCTCGAGTGCAGAACTTGCTTCATGAAAGGTCGTAAGTTGATAATCCTTTTGTAAAACCGCCTCAACCAGCTTTAAGATGAAACCCTCGTCATCTATAGACACAATATGTTTTTTTGCCATGTTACATTACCATCCCTCAGGGTTCTTATTGTACGTTATGATTTAGGGTCTGCAAGCCCAAAAGGCACGGGGTCAACACTGTAACGTAAAGCATTCAATTGACAGACCCCCAAAAGCTACTTATAGTTTGGATGATTATGGCGAAAAAACAGTTTTTTTTAACCGCTAAAGGCTTAGAGCGTAAAAAAGCCGAACTTAAACACCTCATTGAGGTCCGTAGACCCGAACTTGCCTCAAACATGGGTAAAGCAATCGAAGACGGCGATCTTAGAGAAAGTGCTGCTTACGACGAGGCAAGGCTCTTACAAAGTGAAAACGAAGTCAAAATTGCTGATCTCGAGGAGCTTATTCACCGCGCTATTGTCGTTGAGGGTAGTGAAGGTGGCGCTATAAGAATTGGCTCGAGCGTACTTTTAGAAGATAAAGAAGGCGAACAAATTACTTACTTTGTTGTCGGTACTCATGAAGCTGATATCTTTGAAAACCGCATATCAGATGAGTCACCTTTTGGTCAGGCTCTAATTGGCAAAGAAGTCGGCGATAAAGTCGTGGTTCAAGGCCGCAAAACAGCTACTCAATACACCGTTCTGAACGTCTCATTTGAGTAGTTTAGGCAAGTAGGTATCTTGCTTAGTATCCTAGGTCAGGAGTCTATACTCCTGGCTTTTTTATTACTTATAAAGAGATCAATCTATAACGATCTTGGCAGACATTTAGAATTTAATCACGCTTCTCACTGTCTTAAGCAAGTAAAGTAAATCGTGCTTCGTTTTTCACTTATCGCTCTCGTTGGGATTATTGGCCTTTTGTTTGGCCTGTCTTTACTGCCCAAGCAAGGGCGCGCTATTCCAGATGCCACCATTGAACTCGCGCAGGCAGAAGTCTTCTTATACCCTCAAGAAGACCCCGAAGCCGTCTGGCACTTTTCTTCACCTGAAGTTCAATATGACCCTGATCTCAGAGAAACCACGCTCAACAATATCGAAGATGGCAAACGTATGGTTGCCGAAAAAACTGACTTTACGCTCGAGGCTGAACAGGTCGTCATCTCAAGTGATGATAATTTACGAGGCGACCACCTGCTTGCTCACATTTTAGAAGATGATATTTATCTTGATATGACCGCCAAAGAGGGTCTTCAAGTGCTTATTAATCAGCGTGAAGGCAAGTTTGAAATCCCGCATCTGGAAATGACCCAGGCCAATGACGCCACCACTTATGAAAAGGTAAGAACTGCGTTTGATCTAGAAGATTTCAGTGCGGGTGGCGAAGGTACGATTGGCTATAACAAATTTGAAATCGAAGATAGGAGTAAAAACTAAATGCGACCATTCCTTATTTTGCTGGCCTGCTTTGCCTTTTTAGCTGCTTTGGCACAGGAACAAGATGCGACTGAAAAACGTTTGATAGTGATTGACTCGAGCGGGGGCACACAAAGTGGTAACCTTCGCAAAGGCCCCATTATTTATGAGCACCCTGAGGCCGAGGGCATCAAAGCTACCGTGTCAACCCTATCAATTTTTGCGCAAAAAGCTGAACTTCGCACACCTGATGACGCTGCCGATCTTAGCCTGGTACAAGCCAAAGGTCGCCGCATTGCCAATTTTAGTGAAGGCGTTAGGGTAACCAGAGGCAGGCTCGAGGCCCTTGGCCCTTTACTCAGCTACAACGAAGCAACAGGAATAGGCCTACTTAGTGATGATGTCAATATCACAGTTGCATCAAAAGATGAAGACGGCGAACCTGTTTTGATTACTGCAACCGAGGCCGAGTTTGATGTAGATACCGATGTCAGCATAAGCCGCGGCAATGTCAAGCTTGATAATGGGAATCAGCAGGCTGAAGCTGATGAAATGGAATATGAAGAAGAGCGCACCTTAGGCGTACTTAGCTGCACTGATAGACAATGTACTATCACTCGAGAAGATGCTGATGGCAAAATACTTACCATCACGGCGAATAATATTCGAGTTTTAACCGACCAGAAAAAACTTCACGCGCTTGGCAATGTCACTGTTATTGATGGAAGCATTACCAGTACCGGGGATGAGGTTTTCTTTGATGATGAGGCCGGGCTCGCAGAAGTTATTGGTAATCCGGCTGAAGCCGTTGATAGTGATGCAGGAACAACCGTAAGTGGCGCTAGATTGCAGCAAGACATTGAATACGATGTCGTCGAACCCATGAATGATGCTCAAGCAAGTGCATTTGATGCAGGGGACTTCTTGCTCACACGTGAACAAGGAGAATGAGTTTTAAACCTCAACCAATCGTTATTGGGCTCTTGTTCTTGCTACTCGCTTTAGTAATTGCCCAAAATGGCAATTTGCCAACGGTAAGTATTAAACGAGATGATACCGATATTGTAATTACCAACCGTGACCCAAGTGCAGATGCCCGTTCACCTCTTCGAAATCCAAATTGTAAAGAAGGCTTTAGGCAAAGTATCTTTTATGGGCCAAACCCTGGTTTTGTCGAAACGATTACGAATGAAACAAAGCTTACTTCAGCTATTGTCATTGTTGATTCACCAGATACCGAAGACAACACTAACAAGGATACCTTAGAGCTTTTTGGGGGAACCCTTAGTTTTAATCGACCACGCTGTCCTGAAAATATAGAACGAAGTAG
>JAHEBB010000794.1 GCA_024642575.1 Trueperaceae bacterium
CGGCACTAAAGATCGCTTGCTTATCCTTCTTGAGAATCTTGAGCCAGCTTGCTAGGTACTCGGCGTGCATGAGTTTACCTGTGATGTTGAATTCGGCACAGAGGAAAGCCCCTGCCAGTTCGGCTATCAGTTCTTCCGCTGCATAAGCTTCTGAGCCAAAGCGATTTGATAAGTCTCGGTTAGTCTGCTTTTATGACCTGACCAGTGGGCATGTTCATGCAGGTTGGTGGCGTAATAAGCTGGGAGGGTTTTAAAGCGTTCCTGGTGTGGGAGTTGGATGAAGTCTGCTTGAGGTTGATAGAAGGCTTTTTCACCTCCGTGTTTGATGGTGGCATTTAGCTTCTTGATGAATGACTCGAGTTCGTTGTTTTTCTTGCTTTCGTCTAGCGGGGTTGGGGTAATGAATAAGTGTTCGGGTAATCCTTCGGTTTGTTCTAAGTTAAAGACGGTATAGCTTTTTAAAAAGGAATACTGTTTTTGTTCATCATCTTCTGTTTCTTTCTTTTTCTTGGTGGTAGCGGTATAGATAATACGGGTTCCCTTTTCTCCTTTCTTAATCGTTCCGCCTAAGTCTTTGGCTTGGTTAAAGGTGAGCCAGGTAGGTTGCTGGTAGCCTTTTTCTCCTGTCATAAACCAGAGGAGGAGGATATTAACGCCGTTATAGGGTTTCTGGCTGATAGCGTTTATCGGTAGTTTGACTTGCCAGGGTCTTACCCAGGGGGCTACGCCTTTCTCGAGTGACTCAATAATCTTTTGGGTGATGGTTTCATGGAGGTGTGAAGCCATGATCTGCTCCCTTCTTATAGAATGTGCTTTCCTTGGAAGGGTCTCATAGTGTCCTGCTCTGTCAATCATTGAAATAGGTACGTTAATTTGTCATTTTCAACGAGCATTAATCTTCCTTACTCGCTGATAGCTGGAAGTAAAGACAGAGATACTTAGGCAGCTGTCAAAGGGAACGTGTGGACTTGATAGCTTGCGGGGCTCTGTAAGACTTTAGCTTCAGTGAGAGAGGAATAAAAAAAGGCAGCGTTTAGCTGCCGCACATAATAAAAAACGCTGAGAGTTTCAGCGCTTTTGGATCAAAACTAGGCGTAATTAGGCGTTTTGGATCAGATCTACTTTCTGTTCAACTTTGAGTAAACGAGGTTCGATGTCGGTCTCAAGACGATCACGATTTTCAAGCGATTGGGTCATAGCTTCTTTAATACCCGCAATCGCTTCCATCATTTCTTCGTGGCGAGCACCTGTTTCTCTGAGTATTTCTGATTTAAAAGAGTCAAAACGCTCATCTAAAACATCTCCAAGAATTTTTCTAGTAACCACTTCGTTTTCATTCACTACGTCTATTGTCGCAAATGAATCAGGTTTGGCAATGGCTTCACCAGATAGTAAGAAAGACCTGGTTTATTCAGGTCTTTAACAAAGAACTAATTGTGATAATGATCGACATAGGTAGAAACCAGGTCTTCAATCTTGCCAAAAGCGTCATAGATCTCACTGGGGGCGTCTGTGGCTTCCAGGTACTCCCAGACGTCTTGAAAGAGAGGTCTTAGGGGGCTTTCTGGTTCTTCCGTTTTGGCTTGGCTGGGTTCTTCCCTCTTTGGAATAGGTTGTAGTAGGCTTTGTAACGTTAAGCCTGCTTGTCTAACGGTTACGCTGTCTATCTGCATCACCAAGTCTACGATTGAGCCTGAGGCATTGCATTTGAAGCATTTGAAAAGATTGGCTTTGGTGGTAAAGGCTTTTTTAGCTTGGCAGAAGGGACAAGGACCACGGTAACCCTCTTTGGTTTGAGTTAAGGGCTCGAGGTGGTGGTAATGATCTAGAACAGTTTCTAGGGAGAGCTTTTGTTTTAGCTCTTCGAGGTTTATATGTTGTGCCATATTAGTATTCACTGGGGAGCATAATGACGGGACCATGCTCACTCTCTTGGATATAGAGGGTGATTTCATCTAAGGGGAAATCGGTAAAGTCTATTTTTTGGGTATGAAAGAGCTGGTAGCTTTCTTGTTCATCTGGGTCTTCAGGGTTATGACCACTGTCTATGGTTACTTTAGCGCTTCTTCCTTGTTCTGTTTGTGTTACTTTCATTTTTAGAACAGCAAAGTCATTAAAGGGGGCTACGGAGTCTATGATGTTTAAGAGCCA
>JAHEBB010000795.1 GCA_024642575.1 Trueperaceae bacterium
ACCGGCATCGTTAACATCTCCGTCTAGGTCTGCCGTGCCGTAGATACTGGTGACGATAACTTTCAGCGTGCTAAAGCTCGAGCTAAAAGGGTCTAGGGCATTGCCAGCAAGGTCTTTAGCACCATCAGTAAAACCAAAGGTGTAGGTTATAGGGTCAATGCTCGGGTCATTACCAGCAGCGTATTCTAAAAAGTCACTAGGTTTGATAGTTAAAACTGTGCTATCAGTATTCCAGCTATAGGTCACACCAACATCTAGGAAAGTTAGGGAAAGATTAATAGCGTCTTCAGTGGCTGCCTGGTTCATTGGCTCGCTAAAGGTAACGATAATACTGGCATCATCTGTGACACCCTTCGCGCCGTCGGCTGGGTCAACCGAGACGATGGTGGGTGGTGTAGTATCCCCATCAGGGGAGGGTGAAAACAGCCAAGGCAAGTCTATGCTTTCGGGGGTGGTGAAGGTGCTTGAGGTTTCATCAGATTGGCGTAGCAAGAGATTCCAGCCTTGCTTAAAGCTAATGTCAAAGCTAGAGCTCTTGCCGTCAAGTAGACAGCTGCCTTTAACACTTACATCGCGGTCAACATACGTATAGCTAACTTGATCATCAGCAAAGACATCTGGACTCGAGGCGTGAAACAAGTCACCTATGCTAAGGTCATCTTTCACAACCTTCCAAAAGACTACACTGGTGACATTAAAAGTAGCAGGTGTTTGGCTAACTTCGGGGCACGGCTTCTCTGCGGCTATTAACTCGTTATCCGCAGGTTCTGTTAGTGTGATGCTGAAATTGCCATCTGCTTCAATTCTGCCTGCCCCGACCTTAGCTTCAGTAACAAAGGTAAAAGCCTCGAGACTCGCCGCACCCGCGCTGTAATCTTGTACCTTGCCTGTAATCGTAAAGCCCTTAGCTGTGACAGGGTTAATTGTCAGGGTTGCGCTATCAGTAAGATTTCCAAGAGAGGCAGTGAGGGTGACGGTGGTTACTGCTGCCACGGTTTCAGGTGGTGTGTAAGTGATTTCTGAACCCTTGTTGCTCGAGAGTGTTCCTAGGCTTGGTGAGAGTGTCCAAGCAATTTCCCCAGAGGTATTACTCAGCGTTGCCTTGAAAGTAACCGCTGTACCACCAGCATTCAGGCTCGAGCTTGTGGGTGAAACACTCAGTGATGGTAGTTGATTCGACGCTGTGTTGCAACTCACAGTGCTAAGAAAAAGAATAATAAAAGGGATGAGTAAAACTAGCTTGCGGTTCATAGGATGCTCCATGGGTGAGTTTATTAGTATTGAGACTGAGTGGTATTTAGAGTGACGAGAAAAGCTTGGCATCGGTTTCCATATCATTAAGGGGTAAGGTAATAGACTTGGAGAAAGGGAGCAAAATCACTACGCATTACTGGGTCAGTTGCGTAAAAATTAACGATATCGAAATCATTATTATTATCTGTCTCTGAGGCGAAACTCAGACGAAACTGCGAACGATTTCCACGGGTTGCAAGGTTAGCAATATCATCCTGAACAGAAGGGGTGACCACACTAGAAATCCATGTGCGATCAGGAACAGAAGTAGAATCAAAAATGCCAAGATTTTCAAGTGCAGGGGTAGTATAATCATCGGCAGAAAGACTATCACCGTAGTTGAGGTGCTCAAGCGTCATAAAACCTAGATCATCAGGGTTACCTTCGGCAGAAAATTTATAAGCATTGAAAACTGCCTCGCTTACAGGCTGAGCGTCAGGGGGAAGGCAGGTGCTCAGATCAAAACTAAAGAGACCGCGTACACCGACATTGTGGGCGTAATCGCCCACCTCAATGACTGATCCATTTGGTTCAACTGTTCCGTTAGCAAAAACTTGACCTTCCAGGTCAGCTATCCCAAAGCATTCATTGGAAATAGCTCGCAAGGTGCTAAAGCTCGAGCTAAAAGGTGCTAGTGAATTTCCACTTGTATCTTGGGCAGAAGCTGAAAGACTAAAGGTATACTGTTTTGCAGCAACCGTTAAATTCCCTTTGGCGTACTCGAGAAAGTTGCTAGATTCGATTTCTAGAACTGTACCTTCATTATTCCAGAAGAAACTAACATCACTTGCTGGCAAATCCAGCGACTCATAAGCACTTTCCGTTGCGGCTTGATCCATTGGTGTACTAAAGCTAAG
>JAHEBB010000796.1 GCA_024642575.1 Trueperaceae bacterium
TGCTGATTTAGGCAGTCACCCAGCAGGTACCTACACTTGGTGTGAAACGCCTCAAGCTGGTTGGGAAAATACCCTTCCAGGTACAAGCACTGCCTCTGACCCCGCAGGTTTAGGTAGACCTTGTACAACACGAATCATTACAAACACTGTGACTAATACCAGTACTAATTTCTGGAATTATGAGGAACCTCTAGGCACCATTATCATTCAAAAAGTAAGCGAGCCAGCAGGCGGCACAGGCTTTGGCTTTACAGGTAATATAGGCATGGCAAATGTGTTTAGTTTAGAGGACGGTCAATCAAAAACCTTTACAGATGTTCCATCAGGTAGTTACAGCATCACTGAAGACATCACAACAGTCTTTACGCTTGCGGCTATAAGTTGTGATGATGCTAACAGTTCAGGCAATGTGCCTACTCGCACTGCAACTATAAATCTTGAGGCAGGCGAAACAGTAACTTGCACCTTTACCAACAGCAAAACCTCAGAAGTTGAGATAGTTAAGTTTGCAGATAGCGATAATAGTAATGGGTTTACACCCAATGGAGATGAAGCACTTGCAGGTGTTGAGTTTGATATTTATGTCAATGGCTCGAGTACAGCAACACGCGTTGTCAGCACTGCAACAGGTACAGGTATAGCGGCAGCTCTAGCGATTAAAACAGGGGTTAGGGTTGGACTTAATGATGTGGTAATTGTCTGTGAAAATGTTCCTGCTAACTATAGCTTTGATTTCATTACATTCACGATTGCAACTGCAACAGACCCTGAAAGCCTGGGTCGTCCTTGCGCTGGTATTACAGTGCCTCAGGCTTTGGTTAATTCGGGTGTGGTTCGTTTTGGGTTTGCTAATACCTTAAACCCTTAAGCGGATCTTTTGAGGAACAACCTTTTAATAGACCCTAGTAATCTTCTTGTCAAGGCTCAACCTTAATTTCTCTGAAAGGAGGTGACTATGAAAGAAGACAAAGTTTCTGAAAGTGTAGAAAAGAAGGATTACGTTGCTCCTAAACTGCAAGAACATGGCAATGTAGAAGAAGTCACCTTACAGACCTTTTTTGGTACCTTTTCACCCCCTGCGAGCATAGGTAATTAAGAAATCTGGATTGGCTATAAATGCCTCTGATTTCCCAGAGGCATTCTTTTTTGGTCACTGCACGACCTGAGTTATTGCGGCATATTTTAAAAAACCAACCTAAGGACTGCCTATACTGACACTAGATCATTCGTTTTCCTAAAAGCACAGTTTGTGCACCCATGATTTGGTCACGCTCGAGCTTTACTTCTTAGTCAGAATCTGAGTTGGAAACGTCGTTTTTTTGATTTTTATTGACAAACAATAACCCCATTGCCATTTAGATTTAACCCTTCTTTCCATAAAGATGATATGCCACGAGATAAAAAATAGGGACATGCATCATTTTTAAAACTGTCTAAAGACAAACTACCTTCAGGGTCATCACTTAAATATTCTTGATTGAATACGGCTTTTTGTTTGGCTAAAAAAGTGGTTTCGTATGCAGCACACTCACCATAGGCAAAACACTGTTCATTTATGGCAAAGTCAAAGCTATCAACCAACTGACCTAACTGATCAAGGTCATTTTTTAAGCCTATGCTTAAGTCTCTTTGATGGGCTTCTTGGGCAAGCCAAAGATTATAATCTAATTGATCTTTTGAGCTAATTTTGCCTCGAGTTTCGTCGTTGGCATAGCCATCAACATTATCTGGCTCAATAGCATCGCAAGCCAGTGACTTAGCTAAATCCATACGAGCTTGCATGATGGATTTAATACTTAGTAAAGCCTGCTCGTCTCCGAGGTTGAGCCAGGTTTCCTCAGAAAAATCTGGAAGTTGGGCGTCACTAATAAGTGTCGCAGCTGTAAATGTAGAGGCATCTGGGCGCCAGGGTTCAAAGGTGCCTGCGCTAAAATAACAAATGACTTTAAAACCCTCACCATGAAGGCGTGAAATAAGATCCGTTTTTGCATTATCAAAAAGGTCAATATCATAAATAGAAATGGCTTTTTGTGGGGAAAGCTGGTCTGGGTTTTCTAGTTGCCACCACCAGGATTCAGCCAGTTTTGGTTGCCAGCGATTATCTGTTTCTGGCGTTTTAGGTGTTTCAGGTTTGCCAGGAGGGTTATCT
>JAHEBB010000007.1 GCA_024642575.1 Trueperaceae bacterium
CTTCGATCATGGCTAAGGCCATACGGTCTTTATAAGAACCTGTTGGATTTACACCTTCAAGTTTGACCAATACATCTGCGGAACCCTCGGGAACAACCTTTTTTAACTTGATAACGGGGGTATGACCAATGGCTTCAAGTACCGAATTAACGACTTTTTTCATGTCAGCCCTTCACTTTGAAAAGATGCTTCATAGTAGAGCCTGTAATTGGGCAAAAGCAATAAGAGGGCTCGAGCCCCTAAAAATGGAACTAACCTGTAGGGCTGCCCTACAGGTTAGGGTAAACCTTAATTGATGATTGAAAATACAAAGACCTTAAAATCTGATCCCGTATTACCTTTAATATCTTTTACATTTAAGCGCAGTTGTAACGTATAGCTTCCTTCTTGACTAAAGTCAAAACTATCAGAAGGGGTCCAGGTTAGGCTCGCTGTACTTCCTAAAACAATGGGTATGCCCGAATTTAAACTGGCTGTCCATTCAAAACTTAGGGGTGTATCCCCTTCAGGGTCAGTAGCTGTACCACTTAGATTGAGTGCGTCATTTATGCTGATATTTGCACCACTCGCAGGACTGGTAATTTTAACTACAGGTGGAAGATTGACTGGCGGGTCAACAACATTAACTGTAACCTTGGCTGTTCCTGTTGCTCCTTGAGAGTCCGTTCCTGTTAGTACGATGGTTCTTGTCCCATTGCTCGCAAAGCTAAGCTCTATTTCGCAGCCTGATTTCGGCAAGCCATCTTTTAGTATGCTGCTTGTCCAAACCAATTGGGTACAGGGGAGCTTGGCGTCAGGTTCGTTTATATCAACAGCTTTGGCTTGAAAAATAACAGTTGTATTTCTAAAAACTGTTGTGTTGGCTAAAGGTTTAATGATTTCAACTCGAGGTGCAGTATTCACGACATTCACGGTGACTTTATCTGTACTAGAAACGCCTTTTGAGTCTGTGATGGTTACCGTAATTTCATGTTCGCCAAGCTCTCTAAAGGCAACCCTAGCGCCAGGACCTGTGGCTAATATACCTTCACGGTTTGATTCCCATTTGTAATCACAGCAAAAAATTGTGGTGCCATCTTCAGCATCTAGCCCTTTAGCATCAAGGTTGGTTTCAAGACCTAAATCAATAGTGCTACCCTGCTTGGGGTTAATAATTTGAACTTCGGGAGGGGTATTATCTGCTCTGCCAATTTCTTTACATAGCTCGAGGAGTGACTTTTCAAAGTCTAAAGCGTCAAAGAAGAGTAAGTCCAGTTTGAAGCCTGCGCTAAGCTCAAAACAGCCTTCTAAAATCCAGATGGGGTCTCGAGGGATTTTTCCGTCAATTTTTAAGCTAGCTGTTGCTTTGCCAAAAGCCTCTGCAAGATAATTGACCGTAACTTTTAGGTTAGCCGTCGTATACGCCTTTAGCTTAAGTTGACCTGTAAAATCAGCATCCGTGTTTGAAAAGCTAAAGTCTCTACTGCTATCATTTTTAAACCCTGCTGCATCAGTATAGTTAAACCCAGCGATCAGCTCTGCATCTTGCTCAGCCGTAAACGTTGCAACTGCTTTTATCTCACCATCTATGCCAAGACTCACAGTTAGGCTGGGCTGTATATAGATTGGAACAGCGCCTAATGTAAAGACATAGGGTTTAAATTTATGGGTAAACAGCTTTATTTCTTTTTTTAAAGTATCTTCAAATTCAGCCGTAATTTCTAGTTCAGCATGTTGTTCTAGCCCAACATGCAGCTCAAATAAATCTAAAGGTGCTCCAAAATCAATGGCGACATCCAGAACGGGTTTTATTTCAAAGAGTCCCGAAGCACGTATCTGATCGTTTGTGGTCGTTTCATTATCATCCTTGTCAAAGATGATGACATTGTCAAAAGACTTAGAAAAACCATCTTGAAAAGCCTGAGAACTAAAGCTAGGCAGGTGACTTGTTGTAGAAATAACATCTTCAGGTTTAAGCTCAATATGCGCTCTTAGGCTTCCTTTGGTTATGGCGTCGGGTAAGCTTGCTTCTTGCGTAAGAAAAACGAGCTGATTGGCTTCTGTTTTTATCTCGAGCACTTTTCTTAAGAAGCCTTCGGGTGCTAAAGCGCTAAACTCACCTACCAAAACATCGCCTACTTCAATTGCGTCTATGAGGGGAGAACCTGTTGCAAAGCTAAGACTGCCTTCAGAGACTTTTTTAAGGGCTACTTGGGCACTCTCAGAAATAACAACAGTGGTATCTGGAATGATGATTTCTCCATTAGCCGAATTTGTACCTTCGGTAAGGGTAATAGCCAGGCTAAGGGTTTCAATTTGAGGGGCTGATGTGCTAAGAGCTTGCCCTTGAACTTTTAAGTCTAGTTTGCCAACCATTGCCACGTCGGAGGCCGTCAAGGTAAGGGTAGTTTCAGTGTTGGCGGGGTTAAGACTAAATTCACCTGTAACCCCTTCAGGTAAGCCTAAAAGCTCAAAGCGAACTTCGTCAGAAAACCCAGAAATAGCTGCAATACTAAGTTGAATGTCGGTACTTGAGCCTTGACTTAGCTCGAGCGTTGTAGGGTTTGCAGATAGACTAAACCGTGGAAGTTTGCCTTCAACGACGCAGGCAGTGAGAGCTAAACTTAAAAAAGTAATGAGGATAAACAAAGAACTACGGGATTTTAAGGTCATCTTTTTCTCCTTTTGGTTAGACCATTGGATGAGGTACGGGATTGTTTACGAGTGAGCTTTGGATGCTTTAATAAGAGAGCCAATCTATTCCTCCTAAGGTTTGTTTGCTTTGCTAAAACCATCATGCAAAACGGAATCCGTCCAGAATCCGTCCAGAGCAAGGCTCGGTTAGATTTTTCGGTTGTCTAGCTTGCTTCAGTGACTTACAATGCTCTATGAGGCTACAAACCCTTGGGGGTTTATCTTTAACGAATAGTTCTTTTACAAGAGCTAAACCCCTACTGCTTCTTAGCTATCTTGCTATTGAAGGCCCGCAAACACGAAGGCAACTAGCTGATTTATTTTTCTTTGAAGCAAAAAACCCAAGAGACGCTTTATCTACAACCTTTCGTCGTTTAAAAAGTCTGTCAGAAGATTTAATAAAAGCTGATGCTGATGAGTTGGCTACGACCATTTCTTGTGATGCCAAAGAGCTTTTAGAAGCCGTTGATCAAACGAAGTATGAACTTGCCCAAGGGATTTACCAGGGTACTTTCCTTAAAGGTTTAGATTTGAGTTTGGGGGAAGAGTTAGAAGACTGGGTTTTGCTAACCAGAGAATATCTGGCGGCTCGAGTCCGTGAAACCCAGCTTAGGCTGAGCGAATCTCTTATTAAGCAGGGAAGCTTAAACAAGGCAGCGCTTTTAACAGAGCAAGCCCTTAATTTAGAAGGTGCAACGGAGCTCGAGCCAGATGATTATGCCCGTGCTTATAGCATTTTAGCTTTAGCGAAAAGCCCCAAAGCAAAGCTCCTAAAAGCCGAAGCTGAAACGTTTGGCATTCATTTGCAAAAACCTGTTAAGGCAACGCTTCATGGCTCGAGCGCTGAAAAGCCCTTTGCTCTGCCTCATAACCTTAGTGCCCCAACAAGTTCATTTGTAGGCCGAGATCCTGAACTTGTAGAAATGGCTACCTTGCTGGCAGAACCTCATGTCAGGCTTATTACGCTTCATGGCCCAGGGGGTATAGGTAAATCTCGATTAGCGTTGCAGATTGCTCTTGATCAGCTTCATGAGGAGAAGTTTAAAGATGGAATCTATTTTGTTCCACTTGATGCCTTAACAGCGTCCGAACAAATTCCTATTGCTATCGCGTCAGCTATAGGGCTAAGTCTGGACGCCAAGCAAGAACCGCTCGAGCAAATTGCAAGATTCTTAAAGCATTCAGAGATTTTGCTTATTTTGGATAACTACGAGCATCTTATTAAAGAGGTCTCTATCGTGGCAAAGCTTATTCAGGCCTGCCCCAAACTTATCCTAGTAGTGACGTCACGTGAACGTCTTAATCTGAATGAAGAACATGTTTTTTCGCTAAAAGGTTTGTCACTTGCCTCTGAAGCAGAGGTTTATGAGAAGGCTATTTATCGTGATGCTTTGCAACTTCTTAGCCAACGGGCAAAAAGGGTAAAACTTGATTTCGAGCTGACACCCGAGCTTTTTCCAGCGGCTGTAAAACTCTGTGAACTGCTAGAGGGTTCACCTTTAGGCATTGAGCTTGCCATAGCCTGGATTAGACTCTTGCCCTTGTCTGAGATTCTTACTGAGGTTGAAAAAAATCTAGATTTTCTTGAGTCTTCGGCAAAAAACGTGTCTTCAAGGCATAAAAGTTTAAGGGCTGTTTTTGAGAACTCCTGGCGACTACTTTTGCTTAAAGAGCAGTTTGTTTTGCAAAAGCTTGCGGTATTTAGAGGAGGATTCAGACGGGAAGCCGCTTCAAGTATTGCAGGCGCAACTTTGGCTATTCTGGCAAACCTAGTCGATAAATCCCTCATTAAGGTATTGCCCGAAGGGCGCTATAGTAGTCATGTACTTCTGCATCACTTTAGTTTTGAAAAGTTAGCTGAGCAAGCTGAGAACCAAAGAAGCGCCCAACTGGCTCATGCAGGTTACTACCGCGATTTTGCTAAGAAAGCTGATGCCTTTTTAAGAGGTTCAGACCAAGAATTCTGGCTCTCTCGTTTAGAAGAAGAATATGACAATTTAGCTGCTGCGTTGACGTTTTGCTTAGAAGCTCAAGCATTAGATTTGGGTTTGAGCTTAGTTGCGTCCTTGGGGTCATTTTGGGAAATGCGAGGTCGATTCCTTGAGGGCCGTACTTGGTGCAAACGATATTTGCAAAATTCAGCATCTTTGCCTAGAACAAAAACACGTGCGAAAGTCCTTAGTAATGCTGCCTGGCTAGCCTTTTTGCAAGGGGATTATAGAGAAGCAAACCTATTGCAAAAAGAAAGCCTAAACATTAGTGAAGAACTCAATGATCAGCAAGGTATGGGGAATGCCTTTACGGGTCTTGGGATTTTTTCAAGCGACCAAGGCGATTATTTGTCGGCACGTTTATACTTTGAAAAAAGTTTAGCTATAAGTAAAGTTTTAGCAGACCAGCAAGGAATCGCGGCGCTACTCAATAATCTTGGCATCTTACATAGTCACTTAGCTGATTACGCTTTGGCTGAAGATTATCATAAGCAGAGTCTGGCTTTAAGAAAATTATTGGGAGACAAGCGAGGGGTTGGATTCGCTCTTAATAATCTAGGGTCATTAGCTCATCTGCAAACTGATTTTAAGGCAGCCCAAAGCTTTTACGCTGAGGGTCTTGAAATCAAGCAAGCGCTTGGAGACACCCACGGTGTCGCAGGAGCACTTGATAATTTGGGGATTATTTCAACTGAATTGGGGGATTTCGTGAAAGCAAAGGCCTATTTTGCTAAAGCTATAAAGCTCATGCTCGAGCTAGGTGATAAGCGAGGTGTGTCTAACTGCTTACAAAACCTAGGTTCACTCAGAGCATTTGAAGGATTACCGCAAGAGGCTGCTACTCTTTGGGGTGCTGCAGAAGCGCTAAGAGAAAATAGAGGTATTCCTCACCATGCACATGACCTAAGTAGGCAAGTCAATGAGAAAATAAGCGCTGTGCGCGAACTACTCGGAAAAGACAGATTTAATCATATTTGGCGTGAAGGCAAAAAGTTAGACTTAGAAGAGGCAGTTTCTTACGCTTTGGCTGAGGAGAAGACCTATGAAATCTTGCCTGAATCTTTTTAAAACACCTTTGCCTCTAGGTTTATCTAAGAGGCAAAGGTCTAGATTTACGTGTTTGTTAGTAGCTCGAGCCTATCGACCAAGCTACCTAATACCTCAAAGGTTTCTTCAACTGCTTTAGGGCTGGCTAAGTCTACACCTGCGTCACTTAGTGCCTCGAGCGGATACTTGGAACCGCCAGCTTTTAAAAAGCTTAGATAATTTTGTGCAGCAGCTTCATCACCAGACAAAATCCCTTTAGCTAAAGCGTGCGCACCACTTATACCTGTGGCATATTGATAAACATAAAAACGGCTATAGATATGCGTGTGAAACTGCGCCCAGGTTATACCAAGCCGTTCTCTATCAATGATCATGTCACCGTAAGCTTCTGAAAATAGGTCAGCCATCAGCTCATTTAAGCTGTCTGCCGAGAGAGACTGACCGCGTTCACTGCGCTCGTGAATCTCAAGCTCAAATCGTGCCAAAGTAGGCATGACCAGAAAATAACGGTAAAAGTTGGCCATGGCTTCTTCAATAAGAGCAATTTGAAAGTCACGATCTGTTTCTTGTTTAAAAAGATAATCGCGCAGTACAGCTTGATTAAAGTTACTGGCAACTTCAGCGGCAAAGAGACTATAGCGGGCATAGACGGTGGGTTGGCTCTGATTTGAGTAATACGAATGCATTGAGTGACCCAGTTCATGCGCCAGAGTGCTCATGCCAAAGACATCAGGGGTATAGCTCATCATAATGAAAGGATGCGTGTCAGGGGCACTGGTAGAAAAAGCGCCCATGCGTTTGCCTTTATTAAGGCTGCGATCAACCCAGCCTTCTTGCAAAGAACCACGCTCGAGCGCCTTTCCATAATCTTTACCCAGGGGAGCTAAAGCTGCTTTTAGCCAGGCTACAGACTGCTCAAAACTAATGACTGGCCCTTTTTGCGTCATAGGTGCCGCAATATCATAGGCGTGCAGGCTACTTAGCCCGAGCATTTTACGCTTAGCTTGCCAGTAGCGGTGCCAGGTTGGCAAGTTGGCTTTAAAAGTATTGATCAAATTGTGAAACACGGAAGAAGGTAAATTGAGAGGTGCAAGCGCCATATCTAAGGCCGAGTCATAGCGCTTGGCTTTAGCTACAAAGTTGTTTTGCTTGATGCCTGTGCTTAAAAGAGAGGCCATGGTGTTTTTGTATTGTAAATGGGCATCAGCGTAGTTTTCATAAGCACTCTGCCGTAAACTTTGATCAGGGCTATGTAAAAGCGAGTTAATACTACTTTGGGTTATGTCAAAGCTTTCCCCTTGGCTATCTTTCGCAGGCTCAAAGCGTAAATCAGTATTGGCTAAAACGCCATGCGAAGCGGTGGCATTGGCAAAAGGACTTTGTACTGCCCCTAAGAGTGCCTCAACTTCAGCAGAGCGGGTGTGTTTGGCACTTTGCTCGAGCTCTCTAAAATACTGTGCGTAAAGGGCCAGATCAGTATTGTTACTCATCCAGCGTTTTAGAACCTCAAAGCCTATGCTAATCATTTCAGGCTGAGCAAATGCAAAGGCTTCGCCTACCAGCGCATTCAGATCGCGGAAGCGGTCAAAACGGCTTGCAGCGTCTTTATCTAGGGAATTGGTGCTGTAATCCATGACCGCATAAACACTGAGTTTACGCAATTCACGCACAATGTTATGGCTGTAATTTAGCCAACGCAAAAGATGACTGGTACTTTGACCTAGAGTACCTTGAAACGATTTTGCCAAGTCCAAGTCGAGCTTGAGTCGCTCATAGCTGTCATCCCAGGCAGAGGGTTCAGCAAACACACTGCTAGCATTCCAGCGCTCCTCCATAGGAATATCGCTGCGGTCTGGTGTTAGATGACCTGCCATCAGACAACCGCCGGGCGGACCGCTTGACCAAGGTTACGCTCTAAAAGTGCTTTAACATCGGGTTCACGACCCATAAACTGCCTGAAAAGCTCTGCCACATCCTGACTGTTGCCTTGTGACAAAATGCTGTTTAAAAAGTCATGGCCTGTTTGAGGGTTAAAAATGCCCTCTTTTTTAAACCGACTGAAGGCGTCAGCATCTAAAACTTCTGACCATTTGTAGCTGTAATAGCCTGCCGCATAACCTCCGGAAAACACATGTCCAAAGGCGGCCAAAAAGTTATTTTTGGTAAAGCTTGGGTCGATGGCAAATTTTTCCATAACTCTATTGCCGTAACTGATAACATCACCGTCGGTTTTAGGGTCATAGTGAATATGCAGCTCGAGATCGACCGTGCCAAAGCTTAGCTGGCGCATTTGAGCATTAGCTTCCATAAAAGTACGTGCCTTTTTCATGCTGTTAAACAAAGTGTTTGGAATTGTTTCTTGTGTATCAACATGACGCGCAAACATGTCTAGCGCCTCGCGCTCCCAGGTCCAGTTTTCCATGATTTGACTGGGTAACTCAACAAAGTCCCAGGGAACATGCGTGCCTGCCAGCGACCTTACCTCTACCTTAGAGAGGCAGTGGTGGAGCAAATGCCCAAATTCATGAAAGGTGGTTTGCACCTCATCATGGGTGAGTAAGGCGGGTTGACCCCCTTGGGGTGGGGTAAAGTTGGCGGCAATCAAACCAAGATGAGGCTCAAAACCTGAGGCCGTAGGTCTTCCGGTAATAAAAGCATTCATCCAGGCACCGCCACGCTTATCTTCGCGGGGGAAAAGATCAGCGTAAAATGAAGCCAGGTGCTGACCTTCTTGATTATGAATCTCATAAAATTTGACATCTTCATGCCAGACTTTAGGGTTAGGTGTTTCTTTTATTTTGATTCCAAAGAGTTTTTCACCAATTAAAAACATACCTTCCAAAACTCTGTTCAAGGGGAAAAAGGGGCGCAGGGCTTCATCATCAAAGTCAAACTTGGCCTTGCGTAACTTTTCTATAACGTAATTGGTATCCCAGGGCTCGAGCTTTTCTAAACCAAGTTCTTTGGCATAAACCTTTAAGCCCTCAAGCTCCGTTTGCCAGTAGGGGAGGGTTGCTTCATAGAGCTCTTTCTCAAATTGCAGTGCGGCGTTGCCAGAGCCAACCATGTTTTCCTCTAAGCGGTAATCAGCAAAGGTTTTATAACCTAAGAGTTCGGCAAGCTCTTGGCGCAAACTTAAAATCTGCGGGATGAGGGGGCGGTTATCAAAGTCACCACTGCTGGCCCGATTTATATAGGCAGTATAAAAAGTTTGGCGAAGCTCACGGTTTTCAGCATGCTTCATAAAAGGAATAAAAGAAGGGGCTTGCAGCGTAAAACGGTAGCCCTCGAGGTTTTTAGTTTCGGCATTGGCTTTTGCCTGTGCTTTAGCTGACTGGGGCAAACCTGCCAGCTCTTTAGGGTCATTAAGTACAAGCTCATAAGCATTGGTTGCGTCGAGCATATTTTCAGAAAATTTGGTTTGCAGTTTTGAAAGCTCAACTTGAATGATTTCGACCCTTGCTTTGGTTTTGTCATCCAAATCAGCCCCGGCACGTTTGAAATCGCGCAGGGTTTTATCCAGGTAACGCTTTTGCAAGGAGTTTAAGGTTTTAGCCTCGTCGGTTTCGGCAAAGCTTTTAAGTACCTGCCAGAGTCCTGGGTTTAAGGGCAATTTGGCGTAAAAGGCAGAATAATCAGGTAAGACTTTATTAAATGCTTCACGTATTTCAGGCGTTGTTGCTACAGAGGTTAAGTGATACGCAACTGTAACAACTCTACTCAGGCGCTCGAGCATGGTTTCAAGTTCGCCCAGTGTACTTGTGTACGTGTAAGGTGTTTTTGATTTAATAATCTTTGCTAGATTTTCTTCGGCCTCGTGCAAGGCGTCTTTTATGCCTGTTTCTATGTGCTTCGCCGTGATTTCATTAAAGGGGATAATGAAATCAGAACTTAAAAGTGGATTCATGGCTCTAACCTTTCCGGTTTTGCTTTTAGGACCCCAACTAAAGCTCTCCGTGCTCTGACGTTAGATAGACCTAAAGCATCTTTTCGTCAGGATAGTTTAGCTCAAGACCGCTAAGAAAATGGCAAAAGACCATACAGAAAAGGGGCTTTGTACTAGATATAGAGGGCTTGGTCGAAAGCTATACCATTCATATATGTACTTTTTGGTGTGAAGTTTGTTACACTTGGTCGCAAGTTAAGTCGGAGGAATGTGGGCATTCGCTAATGAGAAGAGACGTTTATGTCAAATGATTATAAATACACCCTGACTCGTATTTGTCTAAGGTCGGGTCAGTTAAGCTTAACTCAAAGCATGGTGGCAATGTTCCCCGAAGCGGGAACAATTACGGCCTTAGATGCTGAAAAAAACACCGAATTTGAACTTCAGGTTGAAAAACGTCGTATAAATGGCTTGAGCAAGTTTTTTCAAACGCATCATCTTGATGTTAATGATGAAATTCATATTTCAGCTATTGATGATACCCATTTTCTTTTTGCGCCCTTAAAGCGTAATCAGCGCCCGCCCGAGAAAAAAGGTTCGGGTGCGGGTCAGCTGGCTGAGAAAATCTTGCTTCAAGGTGTGCCTTTGGCAGAATCAGAAATCAAGGCACTGTTTCCAGAGCTGACTAAAAGCTTAGATGTTCACGGCGAACTTTCAAGAGATAATCGGCTCGAGCTTAAAGCAGGTCGTTGGCAGCAAAAAACTTATCAGCAAGCTTCCCTGCCAGAACAAGCTCAAGCAGAAGCTGAGCCTTTAGAACTTCTCTCAATTGACCAAGGCTCGAGCAAGCCAGCTGAAACGCCAAGACAATTTGCTGAGGATCTTGAGACCCCTTCAGTTACGTCTTATCGTACAGGGCCAAAAACACCCAAAGCAGGTTTGGCTTCGGCGACTCAGTATGAAGATTTAGATGGGCATAATCGTGCAAGAGATTTGCTAAAACAGTTTGGTTACCGAGTTGATGTCTTAGATTCGGGTCAGCTTTTAGCTCATGCTGATTTGGGTCGTCACAACTATAGTGTTTACGTACATGTCTTGCCTGAGCATAGCCAGCTTGACTGGTCAACTTTGCTTACGCGTCGCCGTGATACCAATGCCAGCTACGGAGCAGTCTTTGGTGATCATCGTGATTTGCTACGTTTGGGCGCGCCTGCGGGTATGGCAAGAGCTACCCTTTGGTCATGGTCAGGTTTAGCAAGAGTCAAGGACCTGATGCAAGTTGTTCCTATTAGTCCTTATGATTTAGAAAGCCATTTTGAGAAAGATGGTCTTTTTGAGCAAGGTAAAGAGCGTTTTGAAAAAACGATTGGTGACAGGGTCGCTGAACGCGGGGTATTTTCAAGCGTATTGTCCCGACTTGCCGGTATGCGCTCACCCTGCATCTTTATGCTTGATGACGTGGTAGATGAGCAGCTTAGCCGTGAGCAAGTGCTTAAAGTCTTAGAAAACTTGAGCGGTGCTCCTTTTCATATGATTGCAAAAGTAGGAAATGGCGAGTTCTGCCTTCGTAATAAGGTGTCTGAGTCGCTCGAGCATATCTCCAAATACGCGCTTTCACTCCGCGAACGTTTACCCAATCGCAATACTGAGCGCTTGCATGCCTATAGTGATGGAGCAGCGGTAGAGTCTTAAATCTGATTAGAAATTACCTTTGAGGATGGTTGTTATGACCATCCTTTTTCACTTCAGCTATCCCTGTATTTAATGCTTGAGGAAATGACCTAGTTGTAAATCCAAGGAGTAAAACCAAAGCTGATCGCTATAGTCAGATGCTTCATCGCTAAGCTGCCTTCATTCATCATTTCAGTAGAAGCTGGAATCTATAACAAAAATTATGCTGAAAACTGTATCTAGGAGTTTCAAATGACCTTAGAAAGGCGGTAATTGTTGTTGCCTTTCATTAAAGGTAACTGTGGTGATGTTTGCTGCAAGTCGAAAAGCAAAGCGGTAAGCTAAAGCATGATTTCAAAGCGTTTTATGCTAATGATTTTAGCTGTGGTTATCAGTGTAGGGTTGGTTGCCTGCGGCGGGCAAAAAATCGAAGCCAAAACCCCTATTGTTAAAGATTTTTTGATCAATAATGTTTCGGTTCAGGATAACTTTGGCTTTATTGTTACAGAAGCGCAAGACATTTTGCTTAAAGCTGATACCCAAAATGCCAGTAATATTAGTCGCCTGACTATTTATGCCAAAAAAGATACGGGTGATTACGCTACCCTTAGCGAATGCAGCAGTAGTACCTGTGAATATTTGTGGCCTGTAAGTGCTGTTAATAATGGTGTTTACAGCTTTTTGGTGGAAGCTGAAGATGAAAGGGGAGCAACCTCGGCGCTCCCCTATAGAAACGCTTTATCGATAAATATTCGCTAGGTTTATATGGACTAAGCTTGTAAGGGTCTCACTTGCATCTCGGTCGCTTGGGCAGCAGCAATAGCTTTGAGCGTCCAGTGAGCAGCCTCGAGCGTGGTCAGATAAGGAATACCGTTTTCCAGTGCGTAGCGAAGTTCTCGGGTGTGTTCGGTATCTATAAGCAAATCATAGTCCTGGTTTTCACATAGCTCAAAACCCAGGTTCTTTAAGTCCTGTTCTAGGTCAGCGTGGCTACCAATAATTCTGGCTTTGCCTTTAAGCGGTAATTTGACATTTGCGCCCAATTGACCCTTGAAATAAGACAGATAAGGATTATCCGAAATACCCATGCTTTCACCTGTTGAGCGCATCTCTGGCCCTAAAATAGGCAAAATATTTTTAAATTTTAAAAAGGGCAAGACTACTTCTTTAACACTGTAAAGCTCGGGTTTGGGGGTGCGGGTAAAGTCTAAGTCTTTGAGAGTTTTACCTGAAGCAATAAGGGCAGCATATTTAGCAAGTGGGTGACCAATAGCTTTTGATAAATAGGGGATGGTGCGGCTAGCCCTGGGGTTTGCTTCAATAATAAAAACTTCATCCTCTTTAATAACGTACTGAATATTGATAAGTCCTTTAACGCCAATGGCTTTGGTAAGTCTGAGACTATAATCAATAATGGTGTTTTGAATAGTTTCACTTAAAGTCACGGGAGGCGTTATGCAAGCACTATCCCCTGAATGAATGCCTGCGCTTTCAATATGCTCCATAATGCCAGCGACTACTACCGTTTCGCCGTCACCCAGAGCGTCAACATCAACTTCTTTAGCGCCTTCAATAAATTTATCTACCAAGATGCTGGGGTTACCAGGCAATTCGGCGTAAACATCTGCCAGATAAGCTTTTAATTCTGCTTCAGAGTGAACTTGCATCATGGCACGACCACCTAATACATAACTAGGTCTGACCATAACTGGATAGCCAATATCGGTAGCAAGGTTTATAGCCTCTTGAGGGTCAGTTGCAACGCCACCAGCAGGTTGAGGAATCTCGAGCCTATTACATAAGTCATGGAAGCTGTCTCTATCTTCAGCAAAGTGAATCGCGTCGGCGCTGGTACCCCAAATCGGTGCGCCAGCATCGGTAAGGGCACGGGCTAGTTTAAGAGGGGTTTGCCCACCCAGTTGCACAATCACGCCAATGGGTTTTTCATGCTCGATAATGTTAAAAACATCTTCAAAAGTTAAGGGTTCAAAGTAAAGGCGATCCGCCGTGTCATAGTCGGTTGAAACGGTTTCGGGGTTGGAATTAACCATAATGGTTTCATAGCCAGCCTCGCGCAAGGCCCAAACGGCATGTACAGTTGCATAATCAAACTCGACCCCTTGCCCAATGCGGTTGGGGCCAGAGCCTAAAATGATGACTTTTTTTCGGTCTGAGCGAGAAACTTCGTCTTCCCATTCGTAGGTACTGTAGTGATAAGGCGTGTACGCTTCGAATTCAGCAGCGCAGGTATCAACGGTTTTATACACGGGGGCACTATGGTGCTCCAAACGAAGCTTTCTGATTTCACTAACCTTTTCCCCGACCAGTTTAGCTATATCAGCATCGCTAAAGCCAATGCGTTTGATTTCTCGCCAAAGCTCCCAGTTCCAGGTTTTTGGTTCAGGCAATGTCACTATTTCTTTTTCTACACTGACGATTTCACGAAGTTGTGACAAAAACCAGGGGTCAATGGCCGTTTTTTCAAAGAGATACTGCACACTTTTACCGCGTCTTAAAAGCTCAAAAAGAGCAGGTAGGCGCATAGGGTTAGGGCGCAGGGTATGCTCGAGCTCGTCTAAATGCTTATGCTGCATTTCACCGCGTACATCAAGCTCTAATGAGCGCATAGCTTTTAAGAGCGATTCTTTAAAGGTGCGTCCAATCGACATGACTTCGCCAACTGAGCGCATCTGTGTGCCTAAGTCATCAGGCGTGCCTGGAAACTTTTCAAAGGCAAAACGCGGAATTTTGGTAACTACATAGTCAATCGAGGGTTCAAAGGCAGCTTTGGTTTCTTTGGTGATGTCATTGGGCAGTTCGTCTAAGTGATAGCCCACAGCAAGTAAGGCCGCAATTTTGGCAATCGGGTAGCCTGTTGCTTTAGAGGCAAGGGCCGATGAGCGCGAAACCCTGGGGTTCATCTCAATAACAATCACATCGCCATTTCTTGGATTAACGGCAAACTGGATATTACTGCCCCCTGTTTCAACGCCAATTTCCCGAATGATGGCAATCGAATAATCTCTAAGTTGCTGATACTCTTTGTCAGATAAGGTTTGTGCAGGTGCTACCGTAATAGAGTCGCCCGTATGCACGCCCATAGGGTCAAAGTTCTCAATTGAGCAGATAATGACCACTGTGTCATTGTGGTCACGCATGACCTCGAGCTCGTATTCTTTCCAACCTAAAACAGATTGCTCAACCAAAACGGTATGTACGGGGGAATCATGCAGCCCTTGGGTGATAATTTGTTTGAACTCGGCTTCATCGTAGGCAATACCACCGCCCGTTCCACCAAGGGTAAAACTTGGGCGGATGATGGCAGGGTAGCCAATTTCAATAACAAACTCGAGCGCTTCTTTAAGCGTGCCCACCATTTTCCCTTTGGGCGTAGCAATGCCAATTTTTTGCATGGCTTCTTGAAACAGTTTGCGGTCTTCACCCTTTTGAATAGCGTTGTAATTTGCACCAATCAGCTCAACGCTGTGTCGCTCGAGCGTACCTTCTTCGTAAAGGGTTTTGGCTAAATTTAGTGCCGTTTGTCCGCCAAGCGTCGGTAAAAGCGCATCGGGTCTTTCAGCGATGATGACTTTTTCAACAAATTCAGGCGTTAAAGGCTCAATATAAGTTTTGTCTGCAACATCAGGGTCGGTCATGATGGTTGCAGGGTTAGAATTGATAAGCACTACTTCGTAACCAGCATTGCGCAGGGCTTTGCAAGCCTGCGTTCCCGAATAGTCAAACTCGGCTGCCTGCCCGATAACAATCGGACCCGAACCAAGAATTAAAATTTTATGTATGTCTGTGCGTTTGGGCATGAGAACACCTCAAGTTTCAAAGGCAGAGAATAACATGTCAGAAGGTAAATGCAGTCGCACGAGGGTGCATAAAGTTGCAATAGAAAGCTACTAGACCTCTTGCGAAAGAGTCAACCGATCAACAAAAACCCCAATAAATATCGACATTCAATAAGACTTTTGCAAGAGATGTACTTATTCACGAATAGATTAGTGGAGCGTGCAGAGTATACGCCTAGTACTAACGAATAGAAGTAATTTTCAGTTTGAGATTGTCTTGGAGCACTAACCAAGCTTGGTCTGCGGTGTAGACCTCTGCTCCTAGTTTTTTAGCCAGGGATAAGCAGGCTCTATCTGCTATAGAAAGACCCTGAGATTTGGTAAAACCATAAAGCAGGGCAATTTCGTAGGCATCATCTCTGTTTAAATCATAAATTTGTAAGCCGATTTCTTCAAGTTTCTCGAATGCTTTTAAGTCATCATCGCCATATTGGTTTAATTTTTGGATGAATTCGCTGGCGTTAAGGGCGCTTATATGGGCGTTGCTTAAAGATTGAGCAACAATACTTGACCCAGTTTCTTGTCTAGCTAGAGCGAGGAGGGCGCTCGAGTCTAAAACAATCATTCTTGATTGGCTGCCTGGTGACGTTCGTCGATGAGTTCCTGAACCACATCGGTTTGGCTATTTCTAAGGTTATGACTGAGTAAAAAAAAGTCTTTTAGCAAGCTTTCTTGAGTATAGATAATGACTTTGCCATCTTCTATACCTACCTGAACGGTGTCGCCTTCTTTTAGTTTGAGTTCTTTTCTGATTTCACTGGGTATGACAAACCTGCCATTATTGCCAATTTGTGTTTGTATGGTAGATTTCATATATTTACCAGCTTAGCATAAATTGGTAAACCATTGATTTTTTAAAAGGTTTATGGTTTAGGGAATAAACTCTCAATTCTTCCCATGAGCTTATAACTCAGAAGCCCTAACCACTCTTTACTTGCCAGATCAATAATTGAAAGTTTGTCTGAAAAGAACCTTGGCGGGTCTGAGGCAGCGGTTGGACCAACGCGGAAATCCACTGGGTAGGGAAGAACTTCCCAGTTGAACTTTCTAAAAATACCCACTGAGCGGGGCATATGCATAGCTGAAGTGACCAGTAGCCAGATTTCACCCTCTTTGGGTTGAACCAATTCTTTGCTGTACATGACATTTTCATACGTGTTGCGAGATTTGGACTCGAGCGTTAATCTAGCCTCAGGTAGCCCTAAATCGGTAAAGAAGCGAATAGCAACATCGGATTCCCTTAAAGTAAATTTTGGAATAACTTCGGCTGAGCCGCCCGTAAATACAAGTTTGGCATCAGGATACATTTGGGCAAGTCTTAGGGCCTCTGTCATGCGTTCAGCGGCGTCGTTTAAGCTGGTTTGAGCATAGTCCTGGGTCAAGATTTGATCGACTGCACCCCCTAAAACAATAATGCCATCTAGCTTTTGCGGTAAGTCAGGAATGGGAAAACGAGACTCGAGCGGTCTGGCAAGGTAAAGATGCAAGGGTAAAACCATTGCCAAAATGATGAGGCTGGATGCCAAAACTAAAAGCCAGCGACCTAAGCGTAGCCAAGGGCTAAACAGTAAAAGGGTTGCAGTGCAAATGAGGATTAACCAAAACCTTGAAGGCTGGGCAAACCACCAGACAAATTTTGATAAAGCAAACATTTAGGGGTTTTGTATAAGCATATGTAAAAAAGCCTGATGATTAGCAAACCAAGTAGCCGCGGCGTAAATCGCGTAAAGCATCATTCCTATACTTAAGCCACCCATTGCCAGATCAAGCTTCGCAGTTTTAGGTAAACCCTGACGCATAAAGCCCCAGAGTAAGCCACCAATCACGCCGCCCACATGACCCCAGAGAGATACGTTTGGAATGGCTACCGAAAAGATGACAATAAAGACCATCCACTGTAAAAGAGAACGTAATAGCACACGGTCTTGCGGCGTTTGTCGGCGGAAAACATCAGCAAGGAGTGCGCCTGCTATGCCTAAGATACCGCCTGATGCCCCAACCAGCGGAATGCCCCCTGGCGTTGCCAAGACACTAAAATAGGCACCCATAATGCTGCCAAAAACAAAGGCAAGCAGCAAACTACCCCAGTGGCGCCGCATTTCATAAAGCCGTCCAATATCAAGAAGTACCCAAACATTCATGCCAATATGCAAGATGCCACCGTGAACAAAGGCATACGAGAGATAGCGCCAGAGCCCTGTTGAATCAGGTACGCCCGCCACACGGTCTAGAAAACCTGCGGTGACATTGGCAGCGGCAGGGCCGTAACTGCGCTCGAGCCAGAGCTGTAAAAGATATGCCAAGACCAAAGCAATGGACAGACCATAAGTTCCAAAGGCCTGGCGCTGATGCTGAATGATTTGGGGAAGGGGCTGGTTAAAGTTACGCAATTTTTCAGCGTAAGTCTCTCGGCTACTCTCAGGTGCCGTCGCGTAGGCTTGAGCATAAAGTCTACTTGCTTGCTCTATTTGCCCAGATTGCTCAGCGCCACGAGCGGCTATTTCAAAAAGACTATAAGCAGGAACACCTTCGGGTGGATTTTGTAAATAACCCTTGACCCGATCAAGCTGACCTTTTTCAGCGGCAAGTCTCGCTTCACTCAGTTGTAAGCTGCGGTAGCCAATGGGCCCCTTGCCGCTTTGCTCCCAGCGCTCGCGCATGTCTTTTAGCTCTTCATCGGCAAGCTCGAGCCTGCCTAAGCCTAAATAAGCTTGTATTCTTGCTGCTAAACCTAAAAAAGCATTATCGCCTTCGGCAGGGATTTTGAGTGCCAAAACCTTATCCCATTTATGCTCTAAAGCAAAAGCCTGAGCCAGTAGCAAATGATCGGCCTCTTCGGTACTAATAAGCTCCATGACTGCGCTTGGGTTACCTTGTTGTAAAGCAACTTGCGCCAAAAGTCGGCGCATACGCAAATTCCCGTCTGACCAGTAAAGAAACTGACTTAAACTTTTGGCTAGCTTATAGCGTTTTGCCCGAGCTAACGAGCTTAAGAGTACGGGGCCTAAGATAAATAAGGGGCAGATAATAGCTGCAATTAGGCTGGCCGTAGGAGATATCTGGGTAAAAAAACTAGGAATGGCCAGGGAAGCTGCAACAAGACTAGCTAAAATGGTTTTTAAGGGCAATTCGCTATTTAGGGGAGCTAAACGTAGCATCCAGCGTGAGACAAAAAAACCACTAAAGGCAAGAATAATTAGCCAGAGCTCGGTTTCACTCATAAGACTAGCCTAACACCTCTTTGCCAAGCTTAATGCTTCAGGTGGTCATGTTTTTTGGCAAAGACAAGTCTATGCTAAATCTGGCATATCTTGGTATAACTCATTTGAGATGAAAGATTGGCGTCACCATAAACTCGGCGCTACTTTAGGAGTTTTTGTTCATGACACTACTTGTCGGCAGTTTGGTTATTGTTTTGGCTTATTTTTTGGGTTGTGTACCTACAGGCTTACTAATAGCCAAGGCCAGAGGCGTAGATATTAGAAAAGAAGGCTCTGGAAATATTGGTGCAACCAATGTGCTGCGCTCAGTGGGTATGGTTCCGGCCATCATTGTGATTGTGGCAGACCCTCTTAAGGGCTTTTTAGCGGCCCTCATTCCCAAACTTTTAGGCATGAGTCCGTGGGTTGTTGCACTTTCGGCGCTAGCAGCTGTTTTAGGTCACAATTTTAATATCTTTTTGAAATTTCGTGGGGGTAAAGGGATCGCCACAAGTCTAGGTAGTTATCTAGCAATTGACCCTTTTCTAAGTTTGTTTATCGCCATTATTGGCATTGCAACCATTGTCTTAGGGCGCATGGTTTCTCTGGGTTCGCTGATAGGTGTACTTTCCGCTCCGCTCTTTTTCTTGGTGCGAGGTAATTACGTTTGGCCTTATTTTTACTTACTTTTGGCCTTTATGCTTTTAGCCTATATTAGGCACTGGTCTAATATTCAAAAGCTGTCTAAAGGTACAGAAAGACGACTCGGTGAAAAGAAACCTGTAGCTGAGAAAACGCCTGCAAACACAAAAAAGTCTCTGAATACAAAAAAGTCTAAATAAAATTTGAGGCTCAATTAAAGGGAAGAATATTTTTCTTTTGTGTTGGCCAAGTTTAGCATTAGCTTTAATAATAAATAAAGTAAAGATGATTTTTGGCAAGTGATTAAGGAGTTGACATGATAGATTTTTTGGTTGTGAGTCCTCACCCCGATGATGCGGAATTAGGGATGGGTGGCTGTTTGGCTAAGGCCAAAGCAGAGGGCTATAGTACGGGTATTATTGATTTAACCAGAGGAGAGGCCGCCACCAAAGGTAGCCCTGAAGAACGTGCTAAAGAGGCGGAAGCAGCTGCCAAGATTTTAGGTCTTGATGTGAGACGGAACTTAGCCTGGCCAGATTCGCGAATTATGGATAGCGAAGACAGACGGCTTCACCTAGCAAGAGTTTTGCGGGAATTGCAGCCGCGTGTGGTGGTGGCACCTCATCACAATGACCGCCACCCTGATCATGTGGCTGCTGCCCATATTGTGCCTGCCGCTGTGCACTTGGCGGGTTTAAAAAATAGCCCTCTAAGTGGTGAACCCTTTAAACCCCAAAATCTATTTTTTTATATGGGTAATGGGCCTTATGAGGCTACCTTAATTGTTGATACCAGTGACTATATAGAAACCTGGGAAGCCGCGGTTCGTTGTTACGATAGTCAGTTTACAGGAGAGGCTGCTTCGGAAACGGTTACACCAGATGTTTATAGACGCCGCCGAGGTAGAGCTGCCTATTGGGGAACCTTTATAGGAGCTGCTTACGGCGAACCGCTATGGACCCCTAGACCTGTAAAATACGAGTTGTTTTAAACCCCTAAAGAAAGCCGTCAAGGTGTACAACCAGCATGAGCTTCTTGAATGGTTAAAGTGAAGTTATGGATTTGACGCACGCTCAAAGTTTGGCGCTCGAGCTACTCGCTACCTATGAGCTTAAAGACTGGGTATTTAAATTTGATCATGCTAAAAGGCGTTTTGGAAGTTGCAACTATACGCTAAAGCAAATAACGCTTTCAAAGCACTTGACTGAACTTAATGAGCCCTTGCAAGTACGTGAAACACTGCTCCATGAAATCGCCCACGCGCTTACCCCAGGCGATCATCATGGTAAAAACTGGCAGAAAAAATGCTTGGAACTCGGGATTGAGCCTGAGCGCTGTTATAAAAGAGAAGAGGTAACTCAGCCAAAGCCTAAGTACATCCTCCTTTGCCAAAATTGTAATTTACAGGTTCCAAGACTCCGTAAAAGTAACAAAACCTTTGTGTGCAGGTCTTGTTGTCAGCGCTTTAATAAAGGAAGGTTGTCTAAGAAGTATCAGCTTGTTTGGCAGCTTGCCTGAACAGATTGTTAAGAATTTGGCAAAGGAATGATGATTTACATTCTTGTTCTCAGACTTTCTTGCTAGATTGGCAATTACTATGTTTGATTTACCCCACCTTATCCAAACGTTTTCTTACCTTGGCCTGTTTATTATCGTTTTTGCCGAAACAGGGTTGCTCATGGGCTTTTTTCTGCCTGGCGATAGCTTGCTTATAACCGCAGGTCTGCTTGCCGCTGAGGGAAGTCTGAAATTACCTCTTGTCGTACTTGTTTGCGTACTGGCAGCGATTACAGGAAACCTAACGGGTTATTTTGTGGGGCTTAAAGTGGGTCCTTTTTTGTTTAATCGCCCCAAATCACGGCTTTTTCGCCCTGAGCATGTCACTAAGACGCACTCGTATTTTGAAAAGCATGGGCCAAAAACCATTATTCTGGCTCGCTTTATCCCTATCATTCGTACCTTTATTGCAACCATTTCAGGTGTTAGTGGGATGGGTTTTCAAAAGTTTGCCATTTACAGTATTGTTGGTGGTTTACTATGGGGTGCAGGTTTACCTATTCTTGCCTATTATCTAGGGCGAATTATTCCTGATCTGGATAAATATCTATTACTGGTCATTGGCGTTGTTATCGTGATTTCGCTTATTCCTGTCGCACTCGAGCTTTTAAAACACCGCAAATTAGCCAAAGTACCTGCAGAATAATTACCGACAAATAAAAATACCTGGGTTTTTAAGCCCAGGTATAAACCTTGCTATAATTAAACTTAATCAGCGTGCAAAGCTAAACCAAAAACTATTTTCCTCATAGCCATCAACTACAGTACTTGCGTTAGCAAACTTGTAAGTGCTTAGGAGACCAGTTATTTCTTGACTCAAACTGATAAGGCTGTTTTTAACCAAATCTGCCCTAAAGCCTCGCTCGCCCAAATTAATCACCATATTTAAGCTGATAACCCTTGCAAGAACTTTGCCTAACTCAACAAGTTTGCGTTGAGACATTTGCAAGTCCAGTTCAAAATTAAACATATCGGTAAAATTTTCAGAAGCCCTTGCGGTTAAAGGATGATCTGTCAAAAAGCTGTACAGATTGCTTAATTTTGCGCGGCGCATAAGTTTGATTACAGACTCAGAAATCTGACCGTACAAAAGATCATTGGAGCCTTCAAAGATTTGAAAAGGTCTTGAATCTACCGTAGCTCTACCTGCAATATGATTGAGTTTGTAGCCTTTAGCGCCGACCAGTTGCAGTAGCGACTGCGAGGCTTCTTGCATGAGATCTGTAACCACAGTTTTAATTGAATTAGCCTCGAGCCCACGACCTGATAAATCTTGCTCGAGCCCCCCATTTTCACTCCCGTGCATACACAGGGCCGAGCAAATCGTAAAGGACGCTTGTAAACGACTCAGCCGCTCTTGTACCTGATCAAATTCAAAGAGACTCTTGCCACCTACAAAACGACTTTTGCAATGATTGAGCGCTTCGTCTAACATACGCTGTAAAAAGCCCATACCCATGCCTGCAAACTGAATGCGGCTGCGGTGAAGCAAATCAAGCATCATTTTGATGCCCGTTGATTCGGGCTCGAGCTTGTGCAGTTCGGGCACACGCACATCAATCTTGTTTCGCCCATACGGAATCATATAGAGGCCTAAGTTTTCATAGATCTCTTCAACATCTATATGTTGGCTTGTTTCGTTCATATCGCAAACAAAAAAATCAATGTCACGCTTTAATCCGCGATCAGGCGTTTGCTCTCTGGCAGTAACCAACCAGTAGTCTGCCCAGCCCGTTAAGCCGCCCCAGTGCTTGGTACCTTGAATATGATAGTCACCCAATTCTTCGGTATAGCTGGTTTGCATATTCAGGGCATCAGAGCCAAAATCTGGCTCGGTTATCATGAGGCCGCCCATTGCCTTTTCTTGCAAAAAGCGTTTGAATACGCTGGCTTTTAGGGCTTCCTTACCGTACTTGGCAACAGGCTGTACAAAAAGTGCATAATTAATGCCAAACATTAAAGATAAGCCAAGAGCTTCGTATGATGCTGCTGAAATAACCGCCATACTTTCCGAGGGTAAACCACCTCGCCCACCAAACTTGGCGGGTATAAAAGCAGAAAAGGGATTGGTAGACATGATTTCACGTAATACAAAGGGCGGCAATCCACGCTTGGTGCCTAAGAGATCAATATCGGCACGGCCTTGAAAAATATGTTGTAATTTTGCTTTAAAAGCCTCTAAAAATTCAGCAAAAGATTGTTGAGTACTGGTTTGCTGAGGGGTAAGGGTTGTGCCCACAGTTAAGGGAGTCATACGTTTAAGCTCCTATCAAAAAGGCAAAAACTGTAATGGAATCGACTGAGGTTTTTCATATGTCTGTACTATAGCAGTCGTAAAGCTGTGTAAACGTAAAAGTATACGCTTTTTGATTAACCTTTTGCCCATTAAACCTTTAAAGCTGGATACACTTAAAGTAGATTAGGCTCGAGCCTTTCAGAGGCAGAAGGGGTCAGAATTGGCAAAAGGTTTAGCCTTAGCTCTTTAGCAGCATTAGAAGCTCATCCTCTTCAACCGAGTGTCTAAGCTTTAAATGCTCGGTCGCCTGATCAAAGCCCAATTTTTGCAGTAAACCTAGCGAGCGCTTATTGTTAGCCTTAAGCACAGCGAGAAAGCTCGTAATCTTATAATGCTTGCTTAACTCATCCAGCAGGGCTGTGACTGCTTCGGTGCCAAACCCGTTACGCCAATAGGGACTGGCAAGCTCATAGGCAATAAAGGCACTTTGATCTTCTAGAACAGTTGCTTGAACATAGCCTATCAGCTCAGACCCTGCCAATTGCACTACCCAGTTAAGCCAGCTTTCTTTACCATCGGGGGAGCGTCTAGACTCGAGCTTCCTAAAGCGCTCTTGCAAATAAGCCAAAGATTCAGGTGCTTCATTTTCATAGTCGTAAAGAGCTGGGTCACTAAGAACTTTAAACATTGCCCCAGCATGCTCGACCGTTTGAGGTATCAAAAGAAGTCTTGGGGTCTGAATCTCTCGCATCTTGATAGGGTAATCATAGATTAAGACAAATAAATTAAAGCAATTTGCAATGCATCAGCCTACAAACTTTCGTAAGGGAAAGCGACCTAGGTCTGTAAAGGGTCGCGACTTTACCAATCCAATTTCAATAATCTGCGCCTCAGTAAATAAATCGTCTTGTCTACAGTTTTGAATGATTTTAGCAATATTGTTACCAGATGCTTCTTGGGCTAAAGTGCAATGAGGAACCCAGTTGCCAGGCATATAATAAGACCAGGATTTCTGATTAAAAGCTGATAATTCCTCATGAAACGTTTGATGTAGTGAAAGTAGCTGGCTCGTAACAACAGGGGCCAAAAAGACGACACTTTCAGATCCTGAAAAGGTTGCTAGGGAAGAAAAGTGGACTCTAAATGTTGACGTAGTTTGAGCAAACCTTTCTATAATCTCCATCAAGCATTTTTCACTACCTGAATCTATGACAGTTAGACTTATATGAGGTCGTGAATTGAGTTTGGCTAATTCAGAATGAATACGCTGCCAAGCAAGTTCCACCTTTTTGCTAAAGACGTCATCAAAATAGAGCTCAACTGCATAGGCCATAATGTATAAGTATAGGTCTTGCAAAAGAATAGGGGCCTAAAAACCTATTGGGAAGTAAGTTTAAATTTAGAGTTGTGCCACAAACGCCTCAATTCGACGCATAAAGCTAGCTACGTTTTCGCTTTTGGTATCAGCGAGGCCAAGAAAAGCTAATAGGTCGGTATTTTCTTTTGCCCAAGCTTGATCATCCAGGTGGTTTTGTAAAGCCTGATTTTCGCCCCCAATGATCGGAACATAAAGACGATAGACCGTAAGTATGCCCGCATCTTCGCCCCAACTAAAGTTACTATCAACTGCGTGAATAAAAAACTCACGGGCAGAGTCTCCCCATAACCTGGTAATCTCAAGCACTCTGGGCTTGACGCTTGGCCAAAGGGTTTCAATAACATAGCTCGTATTAGCTAAAGAAAAAACATCCTGATAAAGTTCATAAAGCGGCATGATGGAATGCTTTTGGCAAAGCTTAAATAAGCGACTATCGGTTCGACTCTGGCTTCTTGGTAATTCTTTATAGGCCCAGTGAAAGGCGAGAATAAGGTCATTCATCGCACTTCGGACGTCTACCAGGGCTGAAGCAGGTTTATGTTCTGCCAGGCGTTGGCTTGCTTTAGCAAGCTTTTCTTTAATGCCAAAGCTGAGGTTTTTGATTCGTTTTTTTATAACGTTATCCGTAAACAAGTTTGCATCAAAGTCTTGTTTAAACTGTGCCAAAATCCCACTAGGGTCATGCACAATTCGGCATTTCCAAAGCTGTATCGGCCATGTTTCCACTGGGGTCATATCGCCAGCTGTGAGCGTTTTGATTTGCTCCTGTAGTTGAGCTCGAGCCAACTGAATGATTTCGACACCACGACCCGCATCAACATTAAAGTAGGGTAAGGCTTCGTTTTTTTGTTCCACCAAGATGCCAATTTCAAGATCGGAATGGTGCCATTCTTGGCCTCGAGCCAAACTGCCACCTATAACAACACCAAGAATTCCGGCCTTGCTTGCCAGTTCACTGGCGTACTGATTCGCCCAACTGTGTAAGTCTATTCTCCAAGGTTCATTTGTCATTATGGGTTCTTCCTCTTTACTTTACAGTCTAACGCTTTAAGAGAAGGGGAGCTAAATTATTGATTGTGTAAGCTGATGTGGAACACGAATCCTATAGCACTCTAAAGCATAGAAGCTACATTCTTATTTTGACATTCATCGCTCAGAGCACAATTTCTCGAGGATGATAGGTAGCTGACCAGATGATACCTGCTATATAAATTTTACAGGGCGATGCAAGTCTTCTTTTCCCAACAAGTAAAGCCTAAACTAAAATTAATTTATTGAATTTGAGTGCTGGTATAATTTGATACTTATTCTCTGGGAGTTAATATAAACATGAACTTAAGATTTCGCACTTGGTGGCGACCTGCACGCAAAGCAAGTGACCCACATGATGAACGTACCGTAAGTTTTTTAGAACTTTTTTATGACCTTGTTTATGTTGTTTTGGTAGCTCAACTAGCGCATGCTCTTACAGCGCATCTTGACTTAAAACATATTGGGCAATTTGTTTTTCTTTTTGCGATTGTCTGGTGGTCATGGCTAAACGGTTCCTGGTATCACGAGTTTCATGGGAATAATGACATTCGCACGCGCATCTTTACCTTTTTACAAATGTTTATGGTTGCTGGTATGGCAGTCTTTGCCCACAATGCGCTTGGTGAAGGGTCGGTTCAATTCGCTTTTTTCTTTGGACTCTATCAGCTTATCCTTAGTTATTTATGGTGGCGACTCGCTGCGCATGACCCCATACATCATATTGAGAATCGTCCTTATGTGATTGCTTTTACAATTTCTACCTTTTTATTTTTTGCCTCGATTTTAGTACCGATTCCCTTGAGGTTTTACCTCTGGGTTTTAGCAGTGATGATTAGCTTATTACAACCCCTCATTTTTGCGCTTTTGCAACCTAAATTGTCGCGTCCAGGGCCTCTAGAAAGGTTACATTTTAGCCCTGCATTTATTGAGCGGTTTGGGCTTTTTAATATTTTGGTTCTAGCAGAAATCATTGTAGGTGTTGTAACAGGCTTAGCAGAGCATCATCATTTGACTATGTCAGTTTTTGCTGTGGGGGGGTTGGGTTTAAGTATTGCTTTTATTATGTGGTGGCTTTACTTTGACTTTATCTCACATCGCAAACCCTTGGGAACTCAAGTGGCTGGCTCGAGCTGGCTTTACATGCACCTTTTTGTCAGCATGAGTATTGTGGCAACGGGAGCAGCAGTACGTAATGTTGTGGAGCACACAGGAGAACCCCTAGAGGCAGTCGTGCGCTGGGCACTGGTCGGTGCTATTGCAGTTTATTTGCTAAGTCTTGTACCACTTATGCGTGTGATTTCTGTTGTCAATGAAGCTAAAACTGCTTATGGTCGCGCAAGTATTATGGTGTTTATCATTGCGCTAATCATTACTCTGCTCGGCTTTAGTAAACTAGCAACGCTACCTTTACTCATTATTATTGTGTTCCTTATGCTTGTGCCTGTTGTTTACGCAGTTGTCTTTTGGGTTAGGGTGCTTGATGCTAAAGACCTTTATTCCCATATTGACTAATCTTTTAAAACCTAACCACCTGCTTTTGCTCTGAAGCTTCATAACAAGCTAGCGCAACTTTCAAAGCTTCAAATCCATCTTTCCAGGTGACGGCAGGCTCGCGGTCTTCTCTTATGCTATTTATAAATTCCTGCACCATCGCAAGGTTTGCATCTGAACCCCAACCTAGCCAGTTGGCTTGCCTCGAGTCTTTTTTGCTGTAGTAGTTAAGGTACTGATTAAAGGCGTCAACAGCAATAGCACCGTGCTCACCAATCAGCTCCATTTTTAAATGACCCCAGCGCGGATAAACGGCTTCAGGTCGGCTCCAGGAGCAGTCAATGCTGGTAAATACATCATTTTCAAAGGTCAGAGTGACGAGCCCAGCGGTATCAACTTGAGCGTCAGGGGTAAACGGGTTAGCAACTTCGGCGTAAAGGTCTTTAACCTCACAACTCAAAAGCCAGCGGTAAAGGTCCAAAAGATGAACGGTGTGATCCATAACTGCGCCACCCCCTGCTAGGGTTTTGTCAGCAAACCAGGCACGGTGACGTCTGGGGATTTCAGAATGGTTAATACCGTTAATGGCATAAATTTCACCTAGATCACCACGCCCTAACATGGCTTTTAGCGACACAATACTTGGGTCAAAGCGCATGGGAAAAGCAGTCATAAATTTGACACCCGCTTTATCTACGGCCTCTTTGATAGCAAGGGCATCTTTGAGCGTAGTGGCAATCGGTTTTTCACACAAGATATGGGCACCTGCGGCGGCAGCCAGCTTCACATCTTCAAGGTGTCTGGCATTTTCTGAACAAATGACTACGGCATCGGGTTTTTCAGCTAGCAGCGCTTGGTGCGTGTCAAACCACTTGACTCCGTAAAGGTCGGCAAAGAATTTTCCTTGCGTTTTGTCGGGGTCAGAAAAACCTAAGAACTCAACGCCTGCTAGATTTCTTAAAATCTGCAAAAAGCCATCTGCATGAACATGGGCAAAACTCATAATTCCCAGACGCATTTATTTGCCTCCCAAATGGATGACCTGACCCGTTTTTAAAGATTCTTTGGCAGCGAGTGCGAGTCTTAATGCCTCGAGCCCATCCTCAGCTGTAACCAAAAAAGGCTTATTGTTTTTTATGGCATCATAGGCGTGCTTAATCTCAGTTACGTAAGGGTCTTCTGTGCCACTACTCGGGATGCCTACTCGAGCTACTTTGCCAGGATCTTTTGGCTTTAAAAAGGGTTTGATGGTTTGGCTGTCATCGCTGTGCCACTCTATAAGCCCGGCTGAGCCAGCAATATCTATACCTGTCCTAAAAAGTCCAGGTGGATATGCCCAACCCCCTTCAATAAGAGCCATTGCGCCATTCTCAAAACCTAAGCTAATCAGCGCATAATCGCCTGGCGCATCTGCCTTTTTGCCACGAACGCTTTTGGCATAAACCCGTTTGACCTTACCCGCTAGCCAGCGCGCATAGTCAAGATCATGAAGCATCAGATCAACAATCATGCCGCCGCTACGTTCTTCGGTGGTGAACCAGGCTTCATCACCAATCGGTTGATGGGAAATCCTTTTTAAGCGAATGACACCCAAATCACCCAGTTGACCAGCGTCCAAAGCTGTTTTAGCTGCGCGGTATTGCGGAAAAAACCGTACCACCATAGCAATAAACAGGCGTACACCTGCTTTGTCACAGGCATCAATCATTTCCTGAGCGTCTTCTAGGCTTAGTGCAATAGGCTTTTCGCAAACGACGTGCTTTTTTGCCCTCGCTGCTTCTAAAACCATAGCTTTATGCAAATCGGTTGGTACACAAATATCTATAATGTCAACGGAGTCTAAAAGCTCTTGGTAATCATCAAAAGCTTTAATCTGATAGGTTTGAGCAAGCTGCTTGGCGGACGCCTGATTTTTTGCGCTAACGCCAATAAGCTCTGCGCCACTTTGCTGCCAGCCTTTGGCGTGTGCATTGCCCATCGTGCCTGCCCCAATAATGCCAACTTTCATGTTTACCCCTAAAGTAAAGACTGCTCTTGCTCGAGCACCTCTGGATGATGTTTTTGCCAGTAACGGGTCACACCCATCACGGTCATTTCGTAATTACTGGTTTCCTGGTGGCGTTTCATGACTTCGGGCGGCGCGTCATCGGCGAGCAGTTCAGCATTGCCTAAAGCCGCAATTCGCGCAATTAAGCCCTCATTGTCATCGCCTTCTTGCATACCTTGCAAGATTTCATCAGCCCATTCCTGATTGCGCTCGGGCACAGCCATTAAATGAGCTTCGACATCTTCAGTCATGCCAAAATGGGTGAGCATGAGTCGTTTGGCGTTGGCCTGAAGCATGGTCTCTATACTGTCTTGCCAAAGTTCTAAATCGATATCAGGTGGTGGTAGAGCTGGTCTGATGACCGAGGAGCCTGTTAACTTGATAGCTGCGGCGTCTCCCGTAAACAAGTCGCTACGATTTAATAAATAGGCAAGATGATGCGAAGCATGGCCTGGTGTGTAGAGTGCCTCAATCGTATGATCTAAGACCTTAAAGCTTTCGCCGCCTTTAAGTATATGTAGTTGCTCCTCAGGAATAGCTAGCATTTTTCCCCAAAGACTATCCATGGCGTCGCCATAAATGCGCTCGGCACTAGCCATAAGTTTGCTTGGGTCATGCATGTGCTTAGAACCCCGTTCATGGACATAGACGGCTGCGCCACTTAGGGCGGCAAGTTCACCTGCCGCGCCTGCATGGTCAAGGTGGATATGCGTGACCAAAATGCTATCAAGGTTTTTTAATGCAAAACCTGCTTCTTGGATACCTTGCTTGATACTGGGCAGGCTCGAGCCTGGGCCAGTTTCAATGAGCGCAAATTTTCCCGAAGCGCCAGGAAGAAGGTAAACCCCTAATTTGCCCTCACCGCCCATATGCCTAGTATCAAGTAAAAAAACATTCCCCAAATCTTGCACTGCGGGAATGCTGATATAAGACATTAAACGCTGGCCTCAACGGTATTGGTTAGCGTACCAATACCTTCTACCGTGATTTCCAGGGTGTCACCTACTTGTAAGGGGCCAACCCCTTCAGGTGTGCCTGTTAATACAAGATCCCCAGGCTCGAGCGTTAAAAATTTGCTGATATAGCTAAGAATAATTGGAATGTTAAAAATAAGGTCTCTGGTATTGCCATTTTGCTTAAGTACGCCATTGACTTTGGTCTGTACTTGCAGGGCGCTAGGATCTAGGTCGGTTTCTAGCCAGGGACCAACGGGGCAGAACTTATCGGCTGATTTTCCGCGTGTCCACTGCAAGTCAGCTTTTTGCTTATCTCTTGCGGTTACGTCACAGGCACAGGTATAGCCTAAAATGTATTCAAAGGCATCTTCTTCAGCTATGTCTTTCATCTTGCGTGAGATAACCAAAGCAAGCTCACCCTCATAGTGCAAATTGCTGGTCCAGCTTGGGTAAGGAATGGGGTCACCAGGGTTACTTAAAGCCTGAAGGCTTTTTAAAAACAAACCAGGTTCCTTGGGTAAATTATCCTTACTGCCTCCCATTTCGGCGACATGATCGGCATAGTTTTTACCCACACAAATAATGGTTTTAGGCTCACAGGGCGCCAGCAGCGTAACATCAGACAGGGTCGTGACATGCCCGGTGCGGCTGCCCATTATGCCGCTGAGTTGATGAACACTGCCACCATCG
>JAHEBB010000260.1 GCA_024642575.1 Trueperaceae bacterium
TGGGGCCTTGTTTAAGCTCTAAACCAAGATAATCAAAGGTTTGTCTGCTCAGGCTTTCGTCATAGGTTTTGGTACCAATATGGCTGTCTGCAACGGCTTCATTGTTGATAAACAGCTCAACACTATCCCCAAGCGGTGTATCAGCAGACAAGGCTGTGGTATGACCCGAACGAATCAAGCTAAAGTTGGCAGGGTCTAAAATGACCGCACCCTCACGACTGCGAACTCGAGCAGAAAAGCTGCTTAAGGGAACGGCTGCCTGATAAAGCTCTAAGGCTTCAGGCTCACCTAATAAAAGTTCAGGTTCGGGGCTTAATACGATTAAACTGCTGTCTTCGGTTTTGGCCAAATATGGCTCTTCATGACGTACGGTGAAACTTAAACTTGCCAGATTAACGTCGGGTAGTTCAAAGATAAGCGCATTTTCAGCGCGCTCAGGGTCGCTGGCAGCTTCACCATTGATAAAGGTTGTACCAGAAATATAATTAACATTTTCGGGTAAATCTTGAACCAGAACCAAGCCTTTGATAACAGGTAACTGGTAAGCCGCCATATCGACTGTAACGGTGGTGCTTTGGACAGCAAGAGGCAGACTTGGCAGGGCAGCCACTTCTTCGCGGTAAATAATTGGGTCCTGGGCTGCGTGAAGCTCGAGCGCCAAGGGGTCGCAGGCAAAAGGAACGATTTGCATCGCGCCAATCCCCTCACTTACCCGCACTTTAAAGTCAGCATAAGCAGAGCCTTGGGCAGGGACATCAAGGTTCATGGGACCTTCTAAAGGCTCAAGATTGGCAAAGGCAGGCTCGAGCCTAAAGCTCACCGCTTCTTTGCCAGGGTTGCTAACGGTGTAGCGGATGATGGCTTCATCACCGCTAAAAAGCTCACCTTCAGGGCTAATGCGCTCGAGGCTAATTTCGGGGACTAGCAAGTCTAAGCTAAGCTCTGAAATTTGCTCGGCAAAATTTCCCCTTAAATGGGCCTGAAACCCTTGGCTAGCGTCATAGCTGGGGGTCAGTTCAAACTGGAGGTCAAAACTGGTGCTTTCACCAGCCGCCAGATAACTTTGCCAAGTGCTGGCACCATTTAATAAAAGAGTGCCTGTAGGCAGGCTAGCATCTACCGAAAACGATGCGCCCACCTCACCAGTATTAGACACTTCAATGTGCCAGATGGGTGCCTGGCAAATAAAGGCAGAACTTTGAGATAGTGTGCTGCTTATTTTTAGCTCAGGCAAGCGTATTTGGCTGCTTGCTTCAGGGACAGGAATGGCTAAAAGGGGCGCAACCCAAACACTGATTTCGGGTGGGATTAAGTCAAGGCTTTTGCTAAGCTCGAGCTTGAGTTCTGGAACAGGAATGGCATAAAGATGCTCTAAAATAAAGGTGACTTTACCCCCATCGATACCAAAGCTAGCTTGGCCTTCACCAGCGCCTTTGCCGCCCTCAATTTGCGTATCTATAAGTATGTAGTCAGGGTGAGCGCTTAGACTGACCAAGCGTGACGTTTCGCCTTCAATGCTATAAGGAATGTCTAAGGGTTTACCACTGGTATCTATAACCACAACCTCAACAGGATGAATCTGATTGAGACTTAAGTCAGGTTTAAGCTCGAGCGGTACGTTAGCGTCCTGGCAGGTTACGCGAAAACGCAGGGCATTGGTTGCCTGAAAAGCATTATCCGTTTGTCTTAATTCAACCGCATAATCACCAAGCTGATCTAAAACATCATAACTAAGCCAACTGCGGTTGTCGGGAATGGCCAGATTACGCCGTTCTCCGTTAGGGTAAACCAGGCGCATCATCAGTTCAGCAGGGCCATCACCGTCATAGATGTCTAGCTGACAGCCCCTATCTGTAAGCTTAAAGCGCACACCTTCTTGCCAGAGCTTGTCACTTACATTAATCGTTGGGTCAAAGCTCTCAAAGCTTCGCCGCTCTCCTGAAACTTCTAAAAGCGGTACAAAAACGTTTTTACCTTTGCCGCTCACAAAACTGTTTAACTGATACTGACCTGGTTCTAAGATTTCATCATAAAAAAGGAGCCAGCTCGAGCCTCCCTGAGGAAAATCGCCCATGACAATGAGTTCGCCTAAAGCATTTCGTAATTCAAAGGTTGCCAGAATGGGGTCGGTGCCAAAGCTCTCATCCCCTTCTTGCGCTGCGTCCACACTCGGGGAAAATAACCAGAGCCTTACAGGGGCACGGTTCTCAAGCTTAAACTCGAGCCTATCGCCTGAAGGTTGCCAGTCGCCACTTACTTCATCACCAACCGTAACCAGCGGTAAAGAAGGTTTTATATCAACTCTGTCTCCTGCAAAACTCAGACAGGTCAAAATAAAGCCAAATCCTATAAGCCAGCGCCTCACCTTAAGCTCCACGTTATGACAGGCGCATGGAGTAGCGTTGTAATATCTTTCGTTTCTAGTTCATAACTGAGAGTTTTTTCAAATTTGGCAGTAACATCACCCAGCTCAAAGGTTTGTTCGTTTACCAGCTCACCCTCAAGCATAATGCCATCACTTAAACGTAAACCTTTAAGGGCTTCGGTGCTACTCAGGGTCAGGCTAACCTGGGCAATATAGCTATCTTCAAGATAATGCACCCGTTTAATAACCTTAACCGGACCCATGCTAAGATTTAGCGTTTGATCTACAGCAAGCTGCGCGCCAGCAGGCATGAGCGGTATGTCTTGCCGATAAATTTCACCCGGCGAGAGACGTAACTGCCATAAGCCAGCTTTTTGCTCGGTTTGGGTTGCTTCTAAAAAACGTGCAGGTAAAGTCGTGGCATCCACTTTTAAGACGGCTGTGCCAGCGCGCAGATTTAAAAAGGTATAACGACCGTTGCTATCCGAAAGAAGGGTGCGGCCATCAGGCAAATAAAGTCTGACCCCTTCGACGGGCTTATCACTGCCTTTGTCAAAGAGTCGGTTGCCGTTGCCATCAATAAAAACTGTACCTAACAAGACCGCCGGCATGACAAAGCCTTCGGGGTCAATGATCGTGCTGGCAGACGCCGCAGCGTCTGCGGTAGCTCTGCCTTGAGCGTCACTGGCAATGACGCCAGCGGTATTGATGATGGACTCGTTATCGAGCGCGCTGGGTAAAACCGTAACTTGAAAGCTCACCTTGGTTTCTTCAGCAATGCCAATACCTGGTAAGTGCCAGGTCAGGCTTTGGCCTTTGACTTCAGGCTCGAGCGCTTCCTTCGTGCCATCAGGCAAGGTAACGAGAGAGCTACCTGCAAGATAGCTAACTTCAATGGGGAGATCATCGCTTAGCTCGAGCTTTGCTATGGCAACACTGTTTGAAGGGTTGGTAATGGTTAGCGTATAACTTAGCGGTTCACCAATACGCACAATATCAGGGCTGGCGGTTTTCTTGAGCTGAATGGCTAAGGGGCGAATTTCATGGAAAACGGTATTGGTGCTGGTCTTTTTGGGTTTTGACCCACCTCGAATATCAAGCAAAGCTGTATTTTCTAAAAGGGTTGTTTCCGTAGCTTTGATGTCACTGCGCAGTCTTACCTGTAGCTCGAGCCGAACATGCATGCCAGCAGGAATGCGGGCAAATGTCCAGATGACGCTCTTGCCATCAAAACTCCCTTTGACTTCGGTACTTAGGCCCGTTTCAGGGTCGTTGAGGGTTCCCTGACTAAAGCCTAAGGGCGCTTCAAGAAAGTCGCTTAAAGTATCGCTAACCACGACGTCTTCAAGGTCTTTATCTTGAGCGGCAAAGTCAATAAAGTAGCTAAGATTTGCACCTGGAAAGAGGGGGGTAGCTGAGTCAGGGTTAGCGGTTTTAATGGGGTTACTTGCACCCTCAACCCCAAGCGATAAGCGGCTGACATTAGCGGTATCTTGAGAACTACCGTCGTTACAGGCAGCAATCACATCATAGAGGGCAAGGTCACCTGAAGGAACATCTGGGCTGCTAACAACAAGCAAAACCTGGACTTCTTTATTAGGTTCTAGGCTAATTTGGGTAAGTTTAGGCTCATCTTCTTGCACCTGTCCATCCTGATTTATATCAAGAATAAGGTTAGCAGTCAGTTCCAAATTAGAATCAGGCAGGGTTAACAGGCTTAAGGGAAAGGTTTGCGGGGTATTACCTGTATTTTTTATAAGATAGGGAAACGAAAGTGTTTCAGAGGGAAAAATAGTTGCCTTATAGGCAGGGTTTAAGACGTCACCATCGGGGCTTACTTGAACGCCACAGCTAGGAATAACGGTGTGACTGACTTCATTACTGAACGCTTCGCCTTCATCGTATTTAAGGCTTGCCTTATTGCGAATGACCGTATTTCCTGGGGCATCTGGGCGGACTTGAGTCGTAAAGCTTAGCTCGAGCCTGTCACCAGGATTTAAAGTTGCAAACTCAGCTTTAAGTTCGTGGGTTACAGCATCATAGTTCAAAAGATCGGCCTTTAAAACGCCATTGAGAAAGAGGCTGGCATTTTTGGGCTCGCCGAGATTTACGTCCAGGATATCTGAAAAAATGACATTGTTTAAGGGGAGTTCGGCAACGGTAAAACTGAGATTATAGGTAATAGGGGTGCCTGTTTCGACTCGGCTGCCCGTGATAGGTCTAGCTGTTTTGTTAAAGCCTTTAACGCCGCCTTCAGGTACATAAAGGTAGCTGGTGTTATCCTTATCGGAAATACTGGGGTCGCTCTGACAGCTTGCCAAAATATTGACATAAAGCTCGCCAAAGGTTTCTTTGCTTTCAGGTAAAATAATTTCAAGAAGTAACGAGGCTTGTTCCAGAACTTGCAGGTTTATACTGCTAATAGGGCCTTCGTCAGCATCTTTAAGATGATTATTATTGCTATCTAAAATAACTTGAACCGTAGCTAATAGGGAGCCAGGGCTTAATTCTAAGGCCAAATCAAAGATACTTTGAATCGTGCCTGTATTTTTTAATAGATAAGGAAGATAAAAGCCTTGTCCGGGTAAGCCTGTCAGGGAGTAGGCAGGGGCACTGCTGCTACCGTTTGGACTTAACTGCAAGGCGCAAATCTCGGGAACTTGGGCTATAACAGTATTTGAAACCTTGCCAAGATGACTGCCATCGGGCAAGACAATAAGGGCTTCAGAGCTGTTTTGAATCGCGCTACCACCAGCCAATTGCGCTAGAGCAAGGGGGGCAAGCAGCAACAAAACACTCAGAAGGATGAGTTTCAAAACGTTAGCAGGGGTCATCCGAAATCCTAAGATAGAAAGAATAGGGGCTAAGCTAGAGTCTTAGAAGAGTGTTTCACCCTGCTAGCAGGGTGAAACACGTGAGAGTTAAAGCTTTAAGGAACTTCTACGACAAAGATCATGGTGTTCGTGGTGCTGCCAGCAATGCTGCTAGCGGTAGCGTAGTCCATAGCTACCCAGGTAACGGTTGTTAAAGTACCAAAACCGGAGCAGGCGCTAAAGCTGGCCTTAAAGGTGGTTAGGGCAGCGGCAGCAGAAATAGGATCAGGCACACTGGTTGCGGTACTGGTAGAGCAAAGTAGACCTGTCGTGTTTTGAGCGCTGGTGACGAGCTTAGTTGGGCTAGGAACCTTGTCAAAGACCCAGGCAGTAACTGCAGCCGTACCAGTATTTTCTGCCTTAATGGTATAGGCAATAAAGTTAGCCTTTAAGCTACCATCACTGACATCAACCGTTTGGATATTTAGGTTGGTTTGTACGCTATTAACCGTAACATTTTCGCCTACACAGTCTGCATCATCACAGATGATTTGATACTTTTGCAGGTTGAGGTTTGAATCACTAATGACGACAGGAGTAGGATCATTTTCATTGGCTTCGCCAGCGTTGTTGTTTCCGTTACCGCCAGTACCTTTAGGGTCAGTACCGTCATCTGAAATATCACTAACGCCTGTACCGTTTACACCATCAGCCGTTACGGTTGCGGTGTTGCTATAGGTTCCGGTGTCGTGTACCCGAATGACAAGGCTAACGGTGGCACTTGCGCCAACCACTAAGCTGCTTGTACCGTTGCCAGCACTAATCGCCAGCACATTGGTATTGCCTGTACTGTTGCCGTTAAAACCGGTATCTTCGTTGACGCCTGTGGCGGCGATGCTAACAATTTGGTATTCGCCTGCGCCAAGATTAGTAACAGAGCTGGTGGGCTCGAGCGTGCCAAACTTGGGTAGTGCACCTGAAAGAATGTCAGTCATCTTGATGTTTTTCAGATCGATATTACCGAGGTTTTTCAGATTAAAGCTAAACGTAACTTCAAAAGGACCTTCGGTAGCAGGGTTGCTATCTGCATCAAAGTTCGTGATGCTGGCAGCTTTAGCTAAACCAATGCTTGGCGTAAAGGTGGGGCTTATCGGGGTAGGCGTATTGTTATCGGTGGGGTCATCGTTACTGTCGGGGTCAGGATTGGTGCCATCGTTTGAGTTATCAGTGGTGTCGCCTGTGGCAGTCCCATCATTGTTAACAGGCTTATCACCCGAGGCGATGACCTGGTTCGTAAAGGGGCTATTGGCAAAGTCTGGGTAGAAGGTCAAGGTGAACCCTAAAACAACGGTTTCACCAGGTTTCATATAACCACCTGAGCCAACATTTAAAAGACCCTTATTGCTGGCTGAGCCGTTAAAGTTGCCAGCTACTATGCCAATGGTGGCTGCGCTTAGCGCATTGGTGGCATTGGTTGTAATACTCAGGCTCGAGACGGTGTATTTACCTGCGGCGTTTACTAGACCGCTGTTTGCTACATAGGTGCCAAACTCAGTCGCTAAGTCTTCAGTGACTTGAATATCATGCAGATCAAGGTTGCCCAGGTTTTCTACGCTGATGGTAAAGGGCAGGGTAAAGGTACCGTTATTATTATCAACAATCGTACCAGCCTGCTTGGCAACACCAATAACTGGCTTTTCTACGAGGGTGATGGGCGTGGGATTAGTATTGTCAGTTGGGTCATCGTTATTGTCAGGGTCGGGGTTAGTACCATCGTCTGAAGTGTCAGTGGTATCAGCAGGGTTAGCCGTGTTGTTATTACTTGGACTATGAGCGGTACTGGTGGCTTGGTTCGTAAAGGGGCTGTTGGCAAAGTCAGGGTAGAAAGTCAGGCTAAAGCTAAACGTCAAGATTTCGGTAGGTTTGATAAAGCCACCTGAAGCGACATTTAAGAGGTTAGTATTTGCGCCTGAACCATTAAATTGACCCGCACCTGAACCTATGGTTGTGGCGGTAAGGGCATTCGTAACATTCGTACTAATACTTAAAGCGCTTACGGTGTATTTACCTGCACTATCAACGGCGCCTGTGGTAGCTACAAAGGTTCCAAATTCGCTTGAAAGATTATCGCTGACTTGCACATCATGCAGGTCGGTATTGCCCAAGTTTTCAACATTTAAAGTAAATGGAACAGTAAAGGTGCCGTTGCCGTTATCAACTACGGTACCAGCTTGTTTGGCAATACCGATGGTGCTGCTAAAGCTTGGGCTTATTGGGGTTGGCGTATTATCAACAGGCTCATCAGGGTTACCGTCATTGTCACTATCGGGGTTTGTACCATCATCTGAGGTATCGGTAGTGTCACCGTCTATAATGCCATCATTTTTACTCGGATGGTCACCTGAAGCGGTTACCTGGTTGGTAAAGGGGCTATTGGCAAAGTTAGGGTAGAAGGTTAAGTCAAACTTCATGGTCAGAACTTGACCTGGTTTGATATAACCACCTGAGGCTACATTTAGCAAGCTGGTATCGCTCGAGCCGTTAAAGCCTGCGGTATTTGCCGTTAGGGCATTGCTAACATTTGTGCTGATGGCCAAAT
>JAHEBB010000797.1 GCA_024642575.1 Trueperaceae bacterium
CCAGGGCTGCCTTGTCCCAGAACTCCCTGTCAGGATCTGTTTCCCAGTCTCTAGCTTGATCCTGATAGGCTTTAGCAAGTTCTTCTTCTCTTAGTTTTTCTAAGCCTTTACTCACAGCTTCACTGCGACTTAGGCCATGATCTTTTTGATACTGTTCAAGAAAAGAGCTTAGGTCTGCCGGAATGCTTATAGAAAACTTGGAAACGGTAGTACGTTCGTTCATACTTTATGGTAGCACCATATGGGTTGTTTTTCCAATGTGGGTTTGTATCAAAACCCCAAGATGCTAACACTGCTCGCGCTAACTATGGTCAGGCATCGAGACCCTGTGCCATCTCGCTATCACCCTGCTCAAATTTAAACCTGCAACATAAGCCTCTTTGACCAGAAAACCTATTAAGGTGAACGTACCCCATGTCTAAAGACAGGGGCTTCTCATGCAACCGCATAGCCTACTGGCTTACGGTTAACGCATGGGGGTAGCGAACCTCTACCCCTTATGACCTGTGCTGCGTTTATATCTGCGTGTTCAACCCGTTTGCAGTTAGCGCATTTAAACTTGGATTGAGACACGCGATTTTTTGGACTGATATGTCCACATGCAGCGCATTCTTGACTTGAATAATGTGGTCTGACAACTTCTACAAACTTACCAGCGTACTCTGCTTTGTAAGAGGTGTAATTCTGAAGTTGCGACCAACCCACATCAAGGATTGATTTAGCAAGGTTTGAACGCACCATGCCTTTAACGTTTAGATTTTCAAAAACGATATAGTCGTATTGCAAAACTAGATTATGGCTTATTTTATGTAAAAAATCTGCACGTTGCCGTTGCACCTTTCGATATATCTTTGCTACAGCTAATCGTGCTTTCTCTCTACGTTTAGAGCCTTTTTCCCGCTTAGCTAAACGTCTTTGTGCTTTTCGTAATGCCTTTTCGGCTTTACTGACATGCTTGGGGTTGGGTTCTAAGTGACCATCGCTTGTTGCGAATGCGACGGATATACCCCTATCAATACCTACACTTGAACCAGTCTTAGGCAAAGGTTCGGCTTGCACCTCGCAAGCAAAGGTTACAAACCAATCACCGCAGCTATCACGCTTGATTGTTGCGGTCTTTATCTTTCCCTCAACGGGTCTGTGAAGATTGGTTCGCACGTTACCTATCTTCGGAAGGTAAACACTTTTCTCGGTAGGTGTTTGCTTGTACTCTTTGTAGTGGAACGAATTGTACCTATGTCTACCTTGAAAGCGTGGGAAGCCTGCTTTATCACCACGCTTTATGCGTGAGAAAAAAGCTTTGTATGCTTTATCTAGGCGTGAAAGTACGTCCTGCAACACGTGGCTGTAAACTTCGTTGAACTCAGATAGCTCAGCCTTAAGTGCGCTGAGTTCTTTTTGTTGTTGATAGTTGCTTAGCGTGTGACCCTTCTTGTAAGCACGTATTCTTTGCTCTAAAGCACAGTTATAGAGAAAGCGACACTTATCTAATGTTGCTTCCAAAACCGTCACCTGTTTAGCGGTGGGATAAATGCGGTACTTGTAAGCTTTAAGCATTTTGAGTCTCTATGTACTGCTTGATTACATCCAGTGGCGCACCACCAACGGTGGAAACAAAGTAACTGTTACTCCATAGGGTAGGTAATCTGGTTGTTAGCTGCACAAATTCTTGTCTCAACTCCCTGCTAGACCTGCCTTTGATCTGCTTCACAAGTTTATGTACCCCGTACTGAGGGTCTACTTCAACGAGTATATGAACATGGTCTGGCATGATTTCATGACTTATCAATTCTGCATTGCGCTCATAGCAAACCTTTTTTATGATTTGTCGCAAACGTTCTTTGACTCGACCTTGAAGAACATCGCGTCTGTATTTTGGACACCATATAACATGGTACTTGCAGCTATAAACCACATTATTGTTTGATTTGTAGCTATCCATACCTTAAATTATACAGCTTTGACTTAGTTAATCGCGAACGTGGATTACCCCATGAATAAATTCAGGGGCTTGTCCTAATTAGGTCAAATGGTACCTTCCTCAGGAAAGCAAACCTTTGAAATTGGCCTATTAGGTATTCCTGTCAAAGCAGCTACTATAAACTCACCGCTTTTAGTCATTGGAGCAGCTAAGGACAATTTAATT
>JAHEBB010000261.1 GCA_024642575.1 Trueperaceae bacterium
TTATCATAAAACGAACAGATTCCACCTTTTTCGCGGTCAAAGCCTAGTCGGTAACGATGATTTTCAACAACCGCATCTTCACCCAGCAAAGTCTCGGTAGAAACTTGAAGCTCGGCTCGAGCTAGAACCTTATAGCCAAAAGCTGGCACTTCAGTGGCTACTAACTCAAACTGATCGCCATGATGCCAGTGATCGCCTTTTTGCTTTTTCCACTTTCGATCCTGATGGTGTCTACCTGCAGTACTGTCACCCACCACCCCTCTAGGGTTGGTCACAAAGTAAGGAACTGACCCTGCCACAGTCCTTGACCAAGGGAGAGGATTAAACACCAAAATGTCATCAGGCTGCTGACGCTGAACCTGTTGGGCAAAATCGCCCACCGCCTCACGCTGTAACAGCGTACTTAAACTGCGCGCCTTATGTGCGTAATCCGCTTTGTGATACCACTGTGTGCGGGCATCATCCTGATTGGGTTGATTTATAGATGAATCTGCACCCCAGGTATGCTCATCCCAGAAATTAAGCTGATGCCAGGCCTCTTTACGGTGACGAGCAAACGCTTTATCAGCCCATTTTGCCGTATCAGTAACTTGTTTTAGACCCCCATAAACGGCATCGGCTGTTCTTAACTGCACCCGACTCAGGCGGTTCAGTCGCGTTTCATGAGCGCTGCTAATGCTGCCAAAATTCCAAAAATCCGTCCAGTCACCTCGTAGGATTTTGAGCTTATCAGCATGCTTCTCAACTGCCTGCCACCACATACGCGGGGTCGCCATAACGATAGTGGGTTCATTGCTGGCATTCCAGCTATCAATAAAAGGTGTGAAATCAAAAGCGCTACCATTATCTCCGTAAGGGTGATAGGTCTGCAAAAGCAAAATAGGCAAAGGATAATCAACTTCATTCAGGTAGCTCTGCAAGCGCTGCCAGCGAAGTTTGAATTCGCTTTGATCTCGCCCAATACCCTCACGCCAGGCTTTATCGTAAGGCCAGCCGTTATTTACCCTGAGACTACGACCCGAGGGTGCTTGCCAGTTAAAGGTCGAAGGGCGAGGCTGAAGCGCACCGCCAAAATGGCTATTGATGGCCATACTAAAGCCTTTGATACCCAAATCTAAAAGAACATCGGTCAAGGGCCAGTTTTGCCCATTGACATCGCAGTTCATGGCATGTTCGATGGTGAAGCCGTAGTCACTACGCAAACGCTGCAAGATTTGAAAACTTTCAATAAGCTGATCGGTGTCATAAAGCGGAGTAAGGTTGGCAAACATGCCTGTGACTTCAACTCTACCCTGACGCTCGAGCCTTATAAGCCTGTCAATCTCAGCATCCGTAGCGTATTTTAGCCAGTACTCTAGGATGGCTGTCGTTTCAATGGTCCAGCGAAATGCCCCGTCCGTATCATGATCTTGATACTTCTCGGCTAAATCCAGCGCTTCATCAATGAAACGGCTATGCATTTCCCAGACAATCGGCTGATCCTGGGTATAACCAATGTCAGTATGGCTGTGATGAACAAGATAAATGGTGTCTATTTTGTTTTCCATCTTTGCTCCCTTTTGGCTACCGAGACGCTTTTCATTCGGTCATCATGCTATGACTTAAAACGAAAGGGGCTCGAGCCCTATCCTTGCCAGTTATGAATTCAATCTAGCAAAGTAATTTAGCTCGAGCCAGCCTAAAACGAGACAAGGATGTTTAAAAAACAGACATCGTTTATATTCCCAGACGGTTACGCCTTAAAATCTCGGCAACGCTCTGCGTTGTGCTTGGCTGATGACCCTTAAGCGGCAAAATGCTTTCGTGAATCGCGTCAAGAATCCACTCTTTTTGCGGAAAGAAAGCTTCTTCTAGTTCAGCGGGCGGGGTAATCCAGTTGCGTGCACCTACGACAACCACAGGAGCATCCAGATAATCAAACGCCAAATGGCTCAAGGTAGACGCCATGGTGTGAAGAAAGGAACCACGCTCACAGGCGTCTGAGGCTAAAACCAGGCGACCTGTCTTTTTTACGGATTCAAGAATGCTCTCGTAATTAAGTGGATTGATAAAACGAGCGTCCATAACTTCAGCAGATAAGCCGTAGTTTTCTTCTAGAATCTTGGCAGACTCGAGCGCTTTATAAAGCGTAGCACCCACCGTCACAATGGTTAAATCTTGACCTTCACGGCGTAAAGCAGGTTCACCCATAGGGACTTCGTAGTAGTCAGTAGGAACGCCACCTTCAACTAAGGTTTCCGTCTCAGCATAAAGTCGCTGACTTTCAAAAAAGACCACGGGGTCAGTACCACGCAGCGCCAAATTAAGCATACCTTTGGCATCGTAGGGTGTTGCTGGAAACATCACTTTTAATCCAGGGATGTGCGCACAGAGCGATGACCAATCCTGCGAGTGCTGGGCACCGTACTTGGAACCCACCGAAACCCGCAAAACCATCGGCATGTTAAGAACACCAGCAGACATAGACTGCCATTTGGCCATCTGGTTAAAGATTTCATCTCCAGCGCGCCCCATGAAGTCACAGTACATTAACTCGGCAACGACACGCCCACCTGAGAGCGCGTAGCCTACTGCTGTTCCGACAATCGCTGCTTCGGAAATCGAACTGTTAAACAAACGGTGATAAGGCAGCGCCTCAGTCAAACCGCGATAAACCCCAAACGCTCCACCCCAATCTCGGTTTTCCTCGCCATAGGCAATCATGGTGGGGTCTTCGTAAAAGCGGTGAATCATAGCTTCAAACAAGGCTTCGGCGTAGGTTAGGGTTTTAAGTTTTGAGGTGGGTTTACCGTCTTCCAAACCAAAACGAAGTTTGCCCTGCGTAACGCTTAAACGGGTTTCAGATAGAGTTTGCAGCGTTTCAGGTTTGCCTTCTTCCATGCGGTCTTTTGTGCTATTAGAAAACATCAGCTCACCAATGGTATGACTACTAATACTCATATAAGGGGAAAACTCAGTAGCTATAGCAGCTTCGGTAATGCGTTTGATCCGCTCTAAACTCTCAGCAATTGCCCCATCTATGTCAGTTTGGGAGGCATGCTTGTTATCTTTGAGGTAATCAGCAAAAGATACAAGCGAATCTTGTGAGCGCCAAAGCTCGAGCTCATCACGCTCACGGTAGCTCGAGGCATCTGAGGGTGAGTGACCACTAAATCGGTAGGTAATGGTGTCAAGTAAAACAGGGCCTTTTCCTGACAAAAGCAGCTCTTTTTTGCGCTTAATGGCGTCAGCTACTGCCAGCGGATTATAGCCATCGATTCGCTCAGCGTGCATGGCTTCAGGATTTACACCCATAGCAACTCTGGCTAACATGCCAAACCCCATGGTCTCGCCTTGCGGTTGCCCACCCATGCCATAAAAATTATTCATAAAGTTAAAGAGAATCGGCGGTGCGCCACCCAAATCTTTATCCCAAAGGGTTTCATACTGATCCATAGCCGCAAACATCATGGCTTCCCAGACAGGGCCACAGCCCATCGAAGCGTCACCAATATTGGCAATGCAAATACCAGGTTTACGGTTTACGCGCTTGAATAAGGCTGAACCTGTCGCAATATCGGCGGAGCCACCCACAAGGGCATTATTAGGCATAACTCCAAAAGGCGGGAAAAAGGTATGCATTGAGCCACCAAGCCCTTTGTTAAAGCCTGTTTCACGCGCAAAAATTTCGGCCAGCACGCCATAAAGCACGTAATCAATCGCTAAATCTTTTATATCTTTATGCTCAAAGCGTTCGACGACTTTAAGAGCAGCGCCGTCCATATAAGACTGCATAATGCTTTCTAGCTCAGCCTCGGAAAGCTGCTCGATGGCTGAAAAACTCTTGGCTAAGATCTCACCGTGACTGCGGTGAGAACCAAAAATATAATCATCTGGACTTAGGTGATAAGCCTGCCCCACCACGGAAGCTTCCTGACCTATGGATAAATGCGCAGGGCCGCGGTGATTGTAAGTGATACCTTCGTAGCTGCCCTCACGCTTAAATCGATCAAGCATGGTTTCAAACTCTCTGATGTAAACCATATCGCGGTACATGCGCCGCAAGGTTTTCTTGCCGTAGATTTTGGCTTCTTTTTTCGGGTCAGAAGCGTAAGCGTTAACAGGTAATTCTGGTGCAGTAATGACCCCAGGTTTACGCACCTCGCGCGGGTCAATGGTTATAGATTTAGGCATAGAAGCTCCTTAGGGGATATTAAATCCTCCCCAACCCTCCTTTGGTAAAGGAGGGGGCAAGATATTTCCCCCTTTGAGAAAGGGGGATTAAGGGGGATTTGATTTACTAAGTTAAACATTTATTTCGCTTTACAAGAAGAACAAGTTTGATAAATCAGCCAAATGACTACTAAGGGTTTGCAAAAACCTTGCCCCAGGAGCACCATCGACCACCTGATGATTAATGGTTAAAGACAAACTAATGTGTGGAATGTGCTCAACCTTGCCAGCTAGCATGACTGCTTTTAAGTTAATGCCGCCAACACCCAAAATAGCTACTTGAGGTGGGTTAAGCACTGGGGTAAAAGTATCTATGCCAAAAGCACCCAAATTGGTAACTGTAAAGCTAGCACCTTGCAAGTCATCGGGGGCAATTTTGCCATCTTGTGCTTGACTTACTAAGCTTTTTGCCTTTTTCGAAAGTGCTTTTAGACTCAGTTCCTCTGCCCTATGAATCACAGGCACCAGCAAACCTCGTGGCGTATCTACCGCAAAACCTAAGTTGACAGCTTTGTACTGATAAATCATGTCTTTTTCAAAAACAGCGTTCAGGTCAGGATGTTGCAAAAGTGCCCTAGAAACAGCAAAAAGTAGCAAATCATTAAGGCTGATTTCACGTGCGCCAAGCGCTTCAGGGCTTTTTTTGAGTTGGGCACGGTAGTGTAAAAGCTCTCTGGCATCAGCACTGCTGTTTAGGGTCAGTTGCGCAGTTGTTTGTAAAGACTCGAGCATCCTTTTGGCAATCCGCTTACGTACTCCTGTTAGTGGAATTACCGTTACTTCGTCATCATTTAGTAGGTCTATAACAGGCGTGCTAGGTTCGGGGGTTGCAGTAGGTAAATCAGCAGGTCTAGACTCGAGCGCTTCTTTTACATCTCGCTCAATAATCCGCCCTTGAGGGCCAGAACCCGAGAGGCTCGAGACATCTAGATTTTCTTTCTGAGCCAAGTTTCGTGCTCTTGGTGAAATCCCTATTTTTCCAGACATTCTAGCGACTTGCATTGGCTCTTTTACGGCTTGTACAGGCTGAGAAATCTTTTCGGGTTGCGCACTGGCTTCAGGCTTTTCTTCGGCTACGTTATCAACCTGTTCCCCTACTTCACCAATCATGGCAATCGTCGTTTGTACAGGCACATCATCATTTTCTTTAAAAAAGACTTCAAGCAAAGTACCACTGGTTGGGCTTTCCACTTCCACCACGGCTTTGTCAGTTTCAACCTCAAGTAGAATCTCTCCTTGCTCAACCCGATCACCTGGGCGCTTTTTCCACTCGACAATTAAACAGCTTTCTACACTATTGCCCTGCTTGGGCATGAGTACAGGACTAGCCATATTTATCCTTCTTCAAAGAAGTCATATCTACTCACAATCAAACGAAAATAAAATCTTTGCAATACAAAAGCTCATTCAAATAAAAAATAGTCTTACGACTCTTCTTTACCTTTGCTTACCAGAGAACGTAACCCCCATCAACCACCAAGTCATGACCCGTGACATAGCTCGAGGCATCCGATGCCAAAAAGACGGTTGCGCCTTGCAGATCATCGGGGGTACCAAGGCGACCCATGGGTGTATTGGAAAGCCAAGTGGCGCTCATTTCATCAAGAGAGCCCGCAGTCATAGGGCTAATGGTGTGACCGGGGCTTAAGGTATTAACACGCACCCCTCTGGCTGCCCACTCGGCAGCACAAGAACGTGAATACTGTATGACGCCTGCTTTGGCAGCGTTGTAATGAGCATGTAGCTGCGGACGATTAACAATCTGCCCTGACATAGACGCTATGTTAATGATTGAGCCTGAACCTTGTTTGAGCATGATTTTGGCTTCTTCACGCGTGCTTAGAAAAATGCCTTTCAAATCAATGTCAACCACAAAATCCCAGTCTTCTTCAGACATCTCTTCAGCAGGGCTGCGCTTGGCGACCCCTGCACTATTGACCGCAATATCAAATTGTCCCCAGGTACTTGTTACGGTTTCAACCATCTGGATAACGCTGGCAGCATTCGTTACCTCAACTTGCATGGCTAAAGAACGCAGCCCCATGGCTTTAATCGCGTTAGACGTTTCCTGCGCCGTTGCTAAATCAAGGTCAGCAATGGCGACATCTGCGCCAGCTTCAGCCAGCCCAAAAGCTAATTTTGCGCCAATACCACGCCCGCCACCTGTAACCAATGCCGTGCGGTTTTTAAGAGAAAAACGATCTAAAATGGACATTTTGCCTCCTGTTAGCTAGCTGAAATAAGGGCCTGACGTGCCAGATAGGCTGAACCTAAAATGGCCGCGTCTTCCCCGAGTTGACTTGCGACCAAGCTTAGCCTCGAGCTAAAACTTTTAAAGGAATACTTAGGGAACGTTGCTCTGGCGCTGTCAACCAGCAAATCGCCAGCTTTTGCCACGCTACCGCCTACGATATAATGCTCAATATCGAGCATCATGGCAGTAGTTGCCACCATAACACCCAGTGCCTCACCTGCATCGGTAATGACCTGAAGCGCAGCTTCATCACCTTGATGAGCAAGCTCGGTAATTTCGGCACCAGAGATTTCGCTCTCTGTGTTTTTGAGTTTGGCATAGCGTTTGCTTAAAGATGGGCCACTCATAAAAGTTTCAAAGCAACCCCTCGAGCCACAGTGACAAAGCTCGCCGTAGCGGTCAAGGGTAGCGTGACCGATTTCGCCAGCAAAGTTCTTTTCGCCGCGGTAAAGCTGACCATTTATGATGATAGCTGCCCCAACACCTGTACCAATAACGATGTAAACCAAACTGTTATAACCCTGACCGGCTCCTGCATGGAGCTCGCCAAGGGCAGCTGCTTTTGCATCATGCTCGAGCCTTGCTGGAACCCCCAAGCGCTCCTCTAAGATTCTTTGCAAAGGCGTATTGTGAAACCTGGGCATATTGGTAGGACTGAGCATAATGCCCTGCTCGTGATCTAAAGGACCCGGCGCACAGACCCCCACCGCAGCCAAGCGTGCATCTTCAGGCAAGTCTGCCTTAAAACCCTCAATAACCTCGACCAAACGCCCAATAATGTTGTCTGGCCCTTCATTAGCCTCAGTTGCAATGCGCGCTCTGGCAACGATCTGATTATCTTTATCCAAAAGCGCCAGCGCACTTTTGGTTCCTCCTAGATCAATGCCAACCACATAGTCTTTCATTTAAGAACCCAGGGTTCCCTTTAACTGATCTGCTACCCGCAAAGCTTGCGCAGCAATGGTTAAGGCAGGATTCAGCGCCGTAGAGGAAGGAAAAAACGAAGCATCTACCACATAAAGATTGTCAAGATCCCAGGTTTTAGAATAAGGGTCAAGGACAGAGGTTTCAGGGTCACCGCCAAAACAAAGCGTGCCGCACTGATGCGAATTGGTTTCAATCGGCATGAACTCACTGACCATATCCTTGAAACCAATTGTCCGGAGCATGGTCTGCGCGTGTTCCATGAGCTTCTGGTGGCTACCCACGCCTTTAAATTCGCGCCGCACCCTTATGCTGCCGTCACTTCCCAATAGCACTCGGTTACTTGGGTC
>JAHEBB010000262.1 GCA_024642575.1 Trueperaceae bacterium
AGACGCTATTAATCTTTCCCTAACTTTCCTAGATGTTGGTGTGACCTATAGCTGGAATACTGATAGCACCGTTTTAACCATCAAACCTAATGACTTGTTGGACTATGCTGCAGGCGATGACCCGAGCATTGACCCTATAACCTACACCTTTGGTTTTACTGATGGTGCTAAAGACCTTGCTGGCAATGCCCTAGACCCTTTTAGCTCGAGCTTTAGCACCTTAAAAGTCATTGTCATAAGTATCTACAGTACAGCAAGTCTGGATGGGGATATTCTTGGCATAGCATCTCCTACTGCAAATTCAACAGCAGCAAGTATCCGCATAGGTGAAACTGGCGATAGTATCGCGCGTGGCTTTTTCAGCTTTGATTTAACAAACATTCCATCTGGTGTTGTCGCAGACGAAGTAAAGCTGATTATAAATAAAGAAGCTGTGGTAGGTAATCCTTATGCATTCTCTTCTATGTCACTCGATCACGTAATTTATGGCTCGAGCCTTTTCGGAGATGATTATGATACGCCAATTTTAGCTGATCTAGGTATCTTTGATGCCAGCTCCGATCCCATCGGTTACCTCTCAAGTGACGTGACCTTAGCCTTAAATGATGACCTTGCTAACCGTGAATCCCGCGGCGACCGTTCCCAGTATCGTCTAAGCTTCAGAGAATACAACATGGAAAAAGGTCCTGCTAACTTGGTTACGTTTACCTCAAGTGACGGTCCAGAAGGGCAGCGTCCTTTTCTCAACATTATTTATTATCTTCCTTAACTTGGCCCTTGCCAAAAACAAATCGGCAAAACCACCTAAAAACCTCACCGAAAACTGACCAGGTAGCCTCTAAGCTTTACGAAACGAGAGAGATCAAGGAGAAGTGTTATGAAACGGTTATTAGTTCTAGTCACGCTAATCTTTCTAGGCTTGAGCGCTTGCACCCCTAGTCAGACACAAAATCCACCCGACCCTAACCCAAGTATAGACATAACCTTAAGCGTTAATACAAGTCAAAACCGCAAAGCCATCAGCCCCTATATTTACGGTCTTAATTATGCGACAGAAGCCTTTGCTAATGAACTTGATTTACCCTTGCGCCGTTGGGGTGGCAATGCCCTGTCACGCTACAACTATCAAAACAATGCTACCAATCTTGCTTCAGATTTTTTCTATTTGAACGTGGATAACTTTAACCCCATCACGGGCGCGTCTGAAAGTGCTGATCAGTGGCTAGCGCAAAACAAGCGCACTGACACCACTTCACTTCTTACGATTCCGATGATGGGCTACGTGGCAAAGGACAGCTCGAGCTGTGGCTTTAGCATTGCCAAATACGGCGCGCAGCAAGATAACGGTGACCCCGACCGCCCTGCCGACTGTGGCTCTGGCATTCGCACCGACGGAAGTTTGATTACGGGTAACGCTGCAACAGACACCAGCCTCGCCATTGACCCGACCTTTATAAAAGATTGGATTACCCATCTTAAAACCACAAACGGTGGGGTAAGTTTTTATGCCCTCGATAACGAACCCGAGCTATGGAGCGAAACGCAACGTGACATTCATCCAAGCCCTTTGAGCTACGACGAATTATTACAACGCTCGCTTGCTTACAGTAAAGCCATTAAAGAGATTCAACCTGATGCCAAGCTTTTTGGTTATGTCTCGTTTGGGTGGTCAGGTTATTGGTATTCACAGCGTGATCTGGTTGAAAGTGCAAAAAACGGGTACACCGCCTTTCTAGATTATGATTCGCATGAAAATCAGTATCAACTCGAGTGGTACTTGCAGCAAATGCGTACCTACGAAACCATAGAGGGCAAACGTTTACTTGATTATCTTGACCTGCACTTTTACCCACAAAACGGGGTTGATTTGTCTTTAGCAGGTGACGCAGCCAAACAGGCTTTGCGTTTGCGCTCGGTGCGTGCACTATGGGATAAAGATTACCGTGATGAAAGCTGGATTGGTGATGAGGGTCAACCTGAAGATTGGCAAAAAGTACGCCTGCTACCCAGAATGCATGAGTGGGTAGATGCCAACTATCCTGGTACTAAACTGGCGCTCACCGAATATAACTGGGGTGGGCTCGAGCATATTAATGGCGCAATCGCCCAGGCAGACATCTTGGGAATCTTTGGGCGTGAAGGTTTAGATGTGGCTGCCCTCTGGAACTATCCTGACAAAACCTTAGGCTATGACCACTTCGAAACTTTGCCTGGCGCTTATGCGTTTCGCATGTTTCGCAATTATGACGGTAACGGGGGCAAGTTTGGCGATATGAGTGTGGGTGCAACGAGCAGTGATGAAGCGCAACTCTCCGTTTACGCTGCCGAGCGCAGCAGTGACGGCACACTAACCCTCATCGTCATCAACAAAGCAGATAAAGCGCTTACCGCAAAACTAGACTTGTCTGGGTTTACAGCTAGTGACCAAGCAGACGTTTACCGCTATAGTGATGATAATTTAACTTCTATCAGCCATGAAGGAGCGCAGCCTATTAGCGGAGCGATACCTTTTCCTAAAAATTCCATCACGCTTTTGCTCTTAAAACCAGCTTGAGTGCCCTTGCTTCATAAACCCAGATCATCAAATTAGGAAATTTATAAGGAGGTAAAAGGATGCACCAAGTAGCAAGCAACCTTATTAGTGAGGCAAGGGCGTTGCGACCGCAGATTTTAGCTGAGCGAGAGCATATAGAAACGCTTCGGCGCTTGCCTGAAGAACTCAGCACTAAGTTAGCTCGAGCGGGGTTCTTTTGCATTTTCTTACCCAAAAGCTATGGAGGGCTAGATTTAAACCCGCTCGAGGCTATGGAAATTTACGAAGAATTAGCCTACGCAGATGCCTCAGTTGCTTGGTGTACCTGGAATGCCAACGCTCACTGGACGATTGCCCAGGTTCAAGAAGCAACTGCCAAAGAAATCTTTGCCAACCCACATATTTTTGTTGCCAACAGCACCCGTCCAACAGGGCAAGCCAGGGTAGTAGACGGGGGCTATGAAGTAAGTGGGAGATGGTCACTGGTAAGTGGGTGTCAACTGAGTAGTTGGGTCATTCTTATGTGCAGTGTTATTGAAAAGGATCAGCCAAGGCTCAACGCGGCAGGGCAAGCCAACTACCGCTTTATGATTTGCCCAACATCAAGCTGTCAAATTATTGATACCTGGACGGTTAGTGGCTTGCGAGGTACGGGTAGTAACGATGTGGTTGTAGAGAATCTTTTTGTACCGAAGGCGTTTAGCTCATTTTTTACCGACCCACCTGTGTTGACAGGTCAAAGGTATCGGCTTCCTCCTTTTACGCGTGTCATTCCAGGACTTGGCATGATTTCACTCGGCATTGCTCGAAGCGCGATTGACACCCTTGTAGGTCTTGCTACTGAGAAACGCCATGAACGCAGCAGCCAGGCGCTTAGTGAAGATCGGGGTGCTCAAACGAGACTAGCCCAAGCAGAATCACTGGTAGAGTCGGCAAGACTCTACTTATTAGATACGGTAAGTCAAATGTGGGACTATGTTTTAGCAGGTAATGAACTTACGATTCAGCAACGGGCAAAGGCACGCCTGGCAACGTCTCATGCGGTTACCAGTGCTGTTCAGGCGGTTGATCTAATTTATTTAACGGGTGGCGCAACTTCCCTTTATACAAGTTGCCCTATAGAAAGAGCCTTTCGGGATGTTCATGCCACAACGCAACATATTGCGGTGCATCCTCGCGTGCTGGAAGGGGTGGGTCGGCTGTTATTTGGTGTTGAACCTGATGCCTTAACGCCAAATTTATGATGAATCAAGTGAAACCCTGCTGTATGAATTAGCCCTCAATTCTTCCCCCAATTACCTGTCAAGCTGAATTCATTCGTTTTACGATTCTGCAAGCTCAAGGAGGCTTATGAAAACCAAACGGATAGCCTTAATTTTAGTTTTTCTCATTCTAGGTGGCTGTGCTGATACTTCAAAATCAAATCCAAAACCTAATCCTAGCCCATCAACCCTAGTTAACCCTATTCTCTTTGTTACTCAAGTACCTATAGCCGCTGACTTTACCACCATTACCGCAACCTTTGGCAATCATCAGGCGAGCATGGATTCGGTGGGGCGGGGTGGAGATTTATGGATTCGTTACCCCGATGGTAGCCTAAAAAATCTAACCAAAGAAGCAGGCTTTGGCGTAGAAGGTTTTCAAGGTAAGAACGCGATTGCAGTTCGTGACCCAAGTGTCCATTGGGACGGCAAAAAAGCGATCTTTAGTATGGTTATCGGTGCACCTGCCGATCAATATGTCTACGAAGATTACACCTGGCAACTCTATGAAATAACTGGCTTAGGTAGTAATGAAACACCCGTTATTAGCCAAGTTCCTAATCAACCTCCTTATAATAATATTTCTCCTATTTATGGAACCGATGACCACATTATTTTTACCTCAGATAGACCAAGAGATGGACAAGCGCATCTTTACCCCCAACGCGATGAATACGAAGAAGCCCCGACTGTATCTGGCTTATGGAGGCTCGAGCCCTCCACAGGTGATTTAAAGCTGTTAAACCATGCTCCCAGCGGAGATTTCACGCCCATAATAGATAGCTTTGGGCGCGTCATTTTTACCCAGTGGGATCACCTAAAACGTGACCAGCAAGCCGATGCAGACAAATTTGCGGGTGGCGAAAACGGCACCTTTAATTACTCAAGCGAAGCCCCTGATGCCAAGCGCTTAAACGATAGAACCGAAGTTTTTCCAGAACCTCGCGTAGAAGAAGAACTCGCAGGAACAAACCTAAACGCTCATGATTTTAATCAGTTTTTCCCCTGGACAATACTCGAAGATGGCACCGAAGGTGAAACGCTCAATCATGCCGGCAGACATGAACTGATGAGTGGGGACGCAAGGGGTTATCTGGTGCCTAGTTTTACCAATGACCCTGCACTTGCCGAGTTTTATAAAGACAGTGCGACCAATCCAAACTATATTGAAAATCTTTTCCAAATTAAAGAAGACCCAAAAAATCCAGGTAGGTATGTCGGTATAAATACGCCTGAATTTGGCACGCATGCTAGTGGGCAAATCGTTAGTCTTGACGCGCCTCCAGGTCTCCCCGCTAGTAAAATAAAAATTTCGTTTATTACCGATCCTGCTACTGCTACGGGGGTCGATGATGGGCAAACGCCTGACCCTGCCCATTCAGGTTTATACCGTGACCCTTTGGTTCTTGCAGATGGCACCATTATTGCTGCTCATACCTCGGAAAAGCGTCGAGATCAGCAGGGAGATTCAGCTACGGATTCTCGCTATGATTTCCGCTTAACCACCCTTAAAAAACTTCCAAATGGTCTATGGGCAGAAGACGCTCCCCTTACTGCTGGTATTAAAAAAGAACTTAGTTTTTGGAGTCCAGATGTCAAGGTGACGTACTCGGGTAATCTATGGGAATTGCAAGCTGTCGAAGTCAAAGTACGGCAACGACCTGCTCGCTTGAGCATACCCTTAGCAACCGTTGAGCAAAATGTTTTCACTCAAGCAGGGGTAGATGTTAACGAATTACGGAGCTATCTCGAGCAAAATCAACTCGCCCTTGCCATCATGCGAAATGTAACCACGCGGGACACGGCTGAAAAGCAGCAACCTTTTAATCTTCATGTGGCCAACAGTACTACTCAGACGCTAGGCTCGAGCTTTCAAACGGGTGACAAAATCTATGACATTGCCTATATGCAATTTTTTCAGGCAGACCTTATTCGCGGTATTGGTGGCACGTCTGACCCTCAGGCGGGTCGTCGAGTTCTAGCTCAACCCTTGCACGATGTTACAGCTAACCCTATTTCTACAGGGCCCACAGGTAGTGTGGCTATAGCTAAAGATGGCTCTGTAGCAGCCTTTGTGCCAGCTAACCGCGCCATGACCTGGCAACTTACCGATGATGCGGGTAATGCCGTTGTGAGGGAGCGCTATTGGCTGACCTTTCAAGCTGGCGAGATTCGTGTATGTTCCTCATGTCATGGACTTAACGAAAAAGATCAGGCTGGAAACCCTGTACCTGAGAATGCCCCTGAAGCCTTAAAACTCTTACTAGACGAATGGAAATCTCAGAACAAAAACTAATATCAGACGGCTGAGACTTAAAAGCCTAGTTTGCTTTTAAGTCTGCCTCTATTAGAGCTGCTAATTGGGCATAGGATGGTGGTCCTGGTAAAACTATGTCATTGACAAGAAAGGACGGTGTGCCTCTTAGGCGAAGTTCTCTTGCACTATTAAGACTTTGGTCAATACTAGCGCGGTATTGCCCTGAGTCCAGACACTGATTGAACATTTGGGTATCTAGGTCCAGATCTTGAGCATAGCTTTTGAGATCACTTATGCCTAGTTTCCCCTGCTTATAAACCAGATCATGATATTCCCAGAATTTTGCCTGATCCAATGCGCACTGACCAGCTTCGGCAGCTTTTGGGCTTTGGGCCGTAATCACAGGAAAATCTCGCCAGACAAACCTTACTTTATCGCCATAGGTTTTTATAACTTGTTCCATGATGCCAGCTTGATGCCAGGCTCTACAAGAAGGGCAGCCAAAATCTGCAAATTCAACAATCGTAACCATAGGATTGCTCGAGCCTTGAGATGGGTAAGTATTAAGGCGCTCTGCATTTATCGCTTGGCTTTGTGGTTTTGGCCAAAGAAAAATAGCTGCAACAATCAAAGCAACGACAGCAAGAATTGACCACTGCAACCCTATCTGACGTTGCTTTTGTGCCTCACGCGCAATTTTGCGTTTTGCTCTCGTCTTCTTTTCGCTTACATTTTTTGCCATATTTTATGAGCATAGGCAAATCTTCATTACGATGCAGTTGTTTGTTTGACCAATATTAACCAGCTCAATCTTATTCACAAGAGTGAGCCTAGCTGAATTAACTTGAAACTTATGCTGAATAGCGTTTTTCACCTGCCAAAATCTGGGCATCCAAATGATTTTCTCGTAAGGGTAAGGGGCAAGTCGCATAAATAGTAAAGGCGCAGGGGGGGTTATATGCTTTATTAAAATCCAGTATGAGTTTGTTATTTATCGGAAGGTCGGTACTAAGAAATCGACCAGGGGGATAGCTCAAATCAAGGCTGGTTAAATCTTTAAACACAAAAAATAGCCCTTGTTTGCTCCGTACGGGTAATAAGGTAAAGCGTTTATCATCTACATAAAACTGAGCTTCCCCAGGAATAACTGTTTCATAGCTACCACCTAGAATATTGGTAACTGTTGTGGGTCTAGGCGTTGTATAAGGAACAAACTCTGCCTCAAGGCAATACTTTGGCGTTATGGGAAACCAATTTAATCCCTTAAACTCGAGCCTTGACCCTGCTTCCTTATCAAACACTCTTAGTCCATATAGTGAAGCTCGGCGAATAACCGAAAAGGCATAGCCATTAAATATGAGATGATCTGAGTTCTGGTTATCGGCCAAATCTAAATGCAGATCGCTTATGTCTTTTCCCTGATAGTTCATACGAAAACCATTTAAAGTTTGAAGATGCACTTTTTCTTCCTCTAGCCTAATAATCGCAAGCTGTTCAGGGGCTCGAGCCTTGTCTAGACTGACAATGCTTTGCTCACCCCAACCTAGCAAGTTGTCACCGTCTTGTAACCAGTTAAGTGCTATGGTACTTAACCAGCCATGTTCAGCTAACAATTCTTTTTTATACGTTTCACGCCACGCAGTTATAGTGTTTTCATAGTCATTCATTGCAGCTATCATAAAGGTTTT
>JAHEBB010000798.1 GCA_024642575.1 Trueperaceae bacterium
ATAACTAAACATTGCAAGGGACGCTTAATCGTTCTGTTCAAAATGTAAGGAAGGTCTTAAACTATGTCAAACCTAACCCCAAGCTCCTTAATCGCCCCTGAATTTGGGCGTTAAGTCGCAATTATGAGGGAGTTTGAATTTCTCCAAGAAAAACCTGAGCTATCTCAACTCGATATTGAAGGTGAGCGTATTAGCTTGGTCAGTATTTCGGAGAAATTTACCCAGGACATCTTCCGTGAATTTAGTATTGATATTACAACTTACATGTTTCCTAAACCAGCTGAAGCTATTGAGGAAACCCAAGCTTTTATTCGCTCAAGTTTAGAAGGATTCAGAAATGCGAATAATCTTCATCTTGTGATTCTAAATAAGAAAACGCGAGAGTTTCTCGGTTGCTGCGGATTACATGGAGATAGTAACCCCAGTTCACCTGAGTTGGGTATCTGGATTAAAAAATCAGCTCATGGTCATGGTTTAGGCAAAGAAGCTATTCATACACTTGCTTATTGGGCGAAATCCCACTTAAAAATCACTGCCTTGACTTATCCTGTTGACGAACACAACCATGCGAGTCGTAAAATACCTGAATCGTTAGGTGGTAAAGTTATAGCTCGTCAATCTGATACTGGTATGGCAGGAAATACTCTGAATTTACTTATTTACGAAATTCCTTTGCCGTTACCTGCAACTTAACCAATCACTGCATGGGACGCAGAATCCTCCTGTTGAATTTCTGGAAAGGACTTGGAATGCTTCAAATTTCGTTATCGGCTCCTTCTGCGCCCCTGAGTTCAGATACTGTCTTAAAAGTCAAGCCTTATTTTTGTACTTGAATAAATAATTAGGATCATAGGTTTGTTTGCTATCAACTAAAGCAAAAGCAGTAACTAAGAGCTTTCTAGCAACAGCAGTCATAGCTGCTTTAGGTGCTTTGTTATTTTTGATAAGACGTTCATAGAAGGCTTTAAAGTGACCTCTTGAGCTTGCAGTTAATGCTGACATGTAGAGTGCTCTTCTAATACGAGCATTACCTGTTTTAGAAATAGAACTTCGTCCAACACGTTTACCTGATTGATTAGGTTCAGGTGCTATGCCTGTATAGGCGGTGAGTTGCTTTGCAGTTAGGAAGTTCATACCTGACGTTTCAGCAAGGAGTACAGCAGCCGTTGTTAAAGCGATACCTGGAATACTGATTAAGACTGCTGTTCGTTCGCTGAGTTCTTGGCTAAGCAAGACTTTCTTGATTGCCTTATCTAAGTCTGCAATTTGTTGTTTAATCAACTTGAGCCTTGCTTTACAAAGCTTAATGACTATATTTGAGGTGAGTTCACGTTTACTGTGCGCATGCAAGCGATTACCTTCAGCGGTACGCTCTTTCACCAGTTCAGCACGTTCTCGGGTCATAAGTCGTAGTTCTTGAATAGTTTTACTTTCTGGATGCCACAGCTTTGGTTGCATCTTATTGCCATAAACAGCTAATAGTTGAGCATCCATTTTGTCGGTCTTACCTCGCCTTAATTCACTTTTGGCAAAGTATTTGACGCTGGCTGGATTTGTAACACTGAGGCTTGCGCCTTGGGTGTATAGCCAATGGGCACTTTTTTCCCAATACACACCTGTTGCTTCCATCACTAGATGGGCATCTGAAAGTTTAAGTTCTTGCTTCACTAACCAGTTTTTGAGATCTTTATAACCTTTAACTGAGTTTGCAAATTGCTTATGTTTCGATTGACTTAGAAGGTATGTGTCAAGAGAATCTTTGCTAATGTCTATACCAAGGTAGTCCATAACTGCCTCCAGAATTAGCCTTACTTTCTTTAAGCGTTCTTCTTGTAAATGCAGGCTCGCACGCCTTAAGATACTGTTCTGCTTTTAGAAAGCAACCGAGTCGGCCTTATCTGAACTTCGGCTTCTCACAACCTAGGCGTTATCAGGCTTTTTGACTCGGCTTGGCTTATCTGGTTATATACTTAACTTAAGATGAAAACCAGATTGATTAAAGATACAAGCCGTTATAGAAATGGATTTATTATGCTTAGCTTTTCTATCTGTTGACCATGCTGTAAATCTTCGCTGTAAAGAGTGTTACAACCTGCCCCTAACGCGGCAGCAACAATGAGGCTGTCATAAA
>JAHEBB010000799.1 GCA_024642575.1 Trueperaceae bacterium
CGCTCGAGCCTTGTCCAGATAGCCCCAACTGTATTTCAAGTCAGGCTGACCCAAGTGATAAAACGCATTATTTGGCACCTTTTGCTTACGCTAGGTCAGAGCAGGAGGCGCTCGAGCTTGCTGAATCTATTTTGCTTTCAAAACCTAGAACGGAGCTTATAGAAAAAGACAGTAACTATTTGCACGTGACCTATAAGTCATTCGTTTTTCGCTTTGTTGATGATGTTGAGATCTTAATTGACCCCGAAGCCAAACTGCTACATTTTCGCTCAGCAGCAAGGCTTGGGAAAGGTGATTTTGGGGTTAATCGGAGACGCATGGAATGGTTTAAAGAAGAGCTTAAAGCGAAGGGAAATTAGAGAGCTTGTAGTTTAAGTATATGAATATTTCATTGTTGATAGTGGATGTCCTTCCTATCGGGACATAAAAGTTAGTCAGCTCCTTTGATACTTTAGGTTTCAGCATAAAAATTATCCCATGAGCTGACTCTGAAATTGCCCTGTCTAAACCCTATCTGAGTAATATCGAGTCAAAAGATTGATCCGTAAGACATTTCTGTTCCCAAACTTGTGAGAGGTGCCGCAGTACTGCAGCACCTCTTTATCGTTTACGCTCGGTTTTGGCTAGCCTTTTGCTTCAGTTCCACCCTCTATCAATTACTATCTTGCCTTTGCGATGAATTACTATCTTGACCTTTGCGACGACTAGTAGATAGTTTTTGAGCTTAATTAGCTAAAGAAACTTATTCGCCCATTGAAGGCATTAAAACGCTATCAATAGGAATGATAATGCCATTATCAACTTTAATGATTCGGTCTACAACATAAACGGTAGCACTTGACATATCGGTTAAATCGCTGCCAATTTCAACCGTACCCATTTCGTCAGCCTCGAGGCTGAAGGGGAATTTAAGGGTTAAATCAGAACCTTCAACAGTTGTTAAGGTGTATTCCTTATCAGCTGAGTCTTCAGCAATAAGATACATGTCATTTAAGGTTTTATTATCCGCTACGACATGGTAAAGCAGAACTTTTTTTAGCATCTCTGGGTCAGCGGTTAATTCGGAAACGGTTGCATAATCAGGGCTGTCAGCCAAAAATTTTTGGAATGCAGCGTCACTTGGGGCAAATACCATAAAGGGGCCTTCACCGTCTAACGTTTCTGCTAAACCTGCTACGTTTACAGCGTCAAGCAAACATTTGTAACTCGTTATCATCCCTGAGGCATCACTAGCTAGACTGGTTTCGTCCTCGGTTACGGTGCAGGCGGCATTGCTACCATAGGTGCTAACCAAATAATTAGTCACAGTGCCAGAATTATTTTCGGTAGCATTAATGTCAACTGTCGGTTGAGCCAAAGCGAGACCAAAAAGACCTAAAAGATTTGCAAGTAATAAACGTTTCATGTTCTTTTCCTTTCGATGGGTTTTAACGGCATGGCCGCTATTTCCCGAAACAAAAATTGTGATTTGCTAAGTTAGTTAGCCCGTCACTGTTTACAATGATGGCAATAAAGGGGTTTTGCTTTTAAGGTCTTAACATCCTGTTGAGAAGAGGTACCTAGGTACTTGCTAGCGTTACTAGTGTCAGTACTTAAGCTTATTTGGATACAGTTTTAAGGCTGATGAACTAATTTAAGGTTCCAACTGCATGAATGACTAAGATTAGTGCTGCAGCCTTACAGTATGATTTCTTAGGCTACCTGGACAGGTTTAACTAGCTTGGTTTCAAGGTTTGAAACCCCTTATCAGACAAAATTTGTGAAGCAACTAAAGACTGGGTCTAAAATTAATACCCTCTGTGGTTAAAGGAGTATGCAAGAATGAAAGCTTTTACCTGTAGTCATTGTCAGGAACTCATATTTTTTGAAAATTCTCAGTGTATCAACTGTGGTTCAACCCTTGCTTATTTAACAGATAAGCAGATTATGGCGGCGCTCGAGCCAACTGACAACGGCCTTTGGCTTTACAAAACCTCGGGTGCTACCTATAAGCTTTGCCAAAACTATCAACAATATAATGTCTGTAATTGGGCGATGCCTGCTGAGGACGCTCATGATTTATGTTTATCTTGTCAGCTTACAGAGGTCATACCAAATTTGTCTTTGCCAGAGAATAAAGAAGC
>JAHEBB010000263.1 GCA_024642575.1 Trueperaceae bacterium
AAGGAGAAGGTTATGAAAAACGTAAAAGCCCTCAAAAAAGCGCATCAAGCTTTTAGCGCTCGTAACTTTGAAGTGGCCGCGAAGCTTGTGTCCCCCAAAACCAAAGTCATAGATCACGGACGTGCCCAGACTATGACGAGCCGTCAAGAATTTCATGGCTGGTTGGAAGCTTTTAGCCAAATGTCCTCCGACATCAAAATCGTAGACGCTGAGTATATCGACGGAGGTGATTGGGTCACCGCACGCTTTAGAGCCGTAGGCAAACAAGACGGCCCTATGGCAGGTACACCCTTTGGAGCTAGCAACCAACCCTTTTCCCTGGATGTTTGCGAAGTCTGGCATTTTAACGACAAGGGCGAAGCGACTGAAGGACACAATTACTCTGATGGTTTAGGGTTGCTTATGCAACTTGGGCATATGCCAGCCCCCAGCTAAATCGATTTTGAATTGGAGAATTTGAAAAGGCTTGAAAAGCTGTTAGCCAAGAAGTATAATTAGACCTTTATTGTTGCACTGAGTGAAACTTCCTAAAAATCTGCAAGAAGGGAGGTGTCTCTAATACCTATCAGTCTCGGCATCCCTAATTCGTTTTGCTATCCACACCCTAACCCCTGTGGCCTATGACGAATCCCCTATAGCGGCGAGATACTATAGACTGGATAACATACAGTAAAATGACCAACAATCGGTGTAACTAAGTCTAAACTTGTCCACCCTTTTCGATATTCATAAACTTTTTTGCAAACTCCAGTTGCCACTATTTTCTAAGGTAGCCCTAAAACTTAGCGTGAGTGCAGATTGTGCTTCAGACACGCTTGGCGATACCGCGTGTGTCGCCCAACGAATACGCATGGCCTAAAAAATTCGTAATTAGACCTCTTGCGAAAGTATCAACTGAGCAGCGAAAAAGCTAATGAAAATCGGTGTTTACTTTGACCTTTGAAAAAGGTGTATTGAAAGTTAGTTCTAAGGGTTGATGATGGATGAACACAAGCTCGAGCTTGAAAAAGAAAGGTATAGATATGATTGCTAAAGGCAGACTTTATTTGCTAGTAACCCTATCGGCAATGTTTATAACCACGTTTATGCTTGCTTATTCGCAAACGATGATGAGCGATGAGGAAAAAATTGCAGATGCCATGAGCGCTGGCCCCGCTTCGATTGCTGACAATTCAACCATCATGGATTGGCCTGGCGAAGGAGAGACAGAGTTTAGAACGCTTCGGGAAGGCACGAATGACTGGATATGTTACGTCTCCGACCCACCCACTCTGGCAGCAGGAAATGTAGACCCCATGTGTTTGGACGAAGTGTGGCAAGCCTGGCTGAATTCCCTCATAACCCAAACAGATTTCAAGATTGAAAGCACCGGCATTGCTTATATGTTGGCTGGAGGCGTTGGTAGTAATACCGACCCCTATGCTATGGCACGTACCGATGACAACGAATGGCATCCAGATGGTCCGCACATCATGATCTTGGTACCTGACTTAAGTGCCTTGGAAGGGCTTAGCAGTGATTACGAAAGCGGTGGTCCTTATGTTATGTTCCCAGGGAATCCCTACGCGCACATTATGGTACCGATTGGACCACACACAATGGAGTAAAGGGGTTAGTTACTAAGTTGCTCCATGATAGAAAATTCGGATGGTGAAGCTATTCTCGTTGAAGTATCAGACCCTACCGATGCCAGTGGTGTTTTACTGACCATCAATGCCAGTAGCGCGACTAAGCTCAAAGTTACTGGCATTGATAACTCCTAAAGATATGGATCAAACCACGAACAAGACCCCCACTTACCGCCCACCTGGACAGTAGTTCCAACTTTAGTTTTTTACGCTGTAAACATGCTTGGATGGCACTGGGTGTAATTCACAACCTGCGCCCTGCTCTACTGAAACATGAAAGGAGACCAGCATGATCATCGTTAGAGACATCTTTCAACTTCATTTTGGAAAAGCTAGAGAAGCCACTGCACTTCTTAAAGAAATGCGCGAGTTCGAGCGGGCAAAGGGTTACCCCGTTTCGCGCATCCTGACCGACGTGACAGGGACTTATTACACGCTGGTTAGCGAGAGTCAGTTTGAAAAATTAGGAGACCTCGAGACCGCACTCTCAGAAATCAGTAAGGATAAGGCCTGGCGAGACAATTATGAACGCTTTGTTCCCTTGGTACGCGAGGGTCGGCGTGAGGTCTTTCGGGTCATTGACTGAGGTGCTGCCATGAACGCACGTGACGTGATGAAATATGGTCACCAGACGGTGATGAAAACGCTCGAGGGCCTACCCCCCGATGCCTGGGAAACAAAAGGGGTTGTCGGGATGTGGTCGGTCAAAGATATCATGGCTCACCTAGCGTCCTATGAGCTGGTATTAGTCGAGGTGCTGGGGTCAATCCTCGATAAACACCCTACACCTACACTCGAGCTAATGTGGTCTCAGTCAGATTTTAACGACCAGCAAGTAGCGCTGCGGCGAGGCAAAACAAGCTCAGACGTCATTTCAGAGTACGAAGCACATCATTCACAAGTCATGGAGTTCGCGCAGACTATTCCACTAGCAACCTTTCGACAGAATGGTGTATTGCCCTGGTACGGGGCAGACTACGACCTCGAGGACTACATTGTCTATACTTTTTACGGACACAAACGTGAACACTCGGCGCAGATTACGCTCTATAAAAAACGTTTGCAAGGTATTCATGGCTAAACCTCTCAAACTCCTCTTCAATCTTGCCCTTTCTGATGATAAAACCTAGGGTGCTGGTGGAACGCTAGCAAAACATTGCGCCGAAGGGGTTGAGATGTAGTTCATTACAGCAATCAGGGGTATGCACCGTTGAGCTAGACGTAATGGAATACCTCTCAAGAGAACGGTTACTACTTCCTTTGGTGACTCGTAATATCTTAACAAGCGGTATCAACCTGACTCATTTATAGAAGAGACCTCGACTGCTAGTACCAAATGCGTTAGGAGCAAAAATGCTTAAGATGAATTTCACTTGTCCTATACGTTATTTCTTAAGACAGATAGATGTTTCGGAAAGGGCTATTTAAGCGGCTCAATTTGATAAATGTCCAAAAATATGAATAATTTCGGGCATTTTGAGCTGCTTTTGGGTTAAACAATGTTCTAGCCAAAACACCACTTATGTCATCAGAAACGACATTACTTAATTTTTAATACCTTTTCAATCCACTAGCAGTCGAGGTAAAGAGGTAAGGAATGCAGAGAAAAAAGTATTTGGCAGCAATTATTAGTCTGGTGATCTTTTTGTCTCATGCCCTCTCGCAATCGCCTGAGGAGATAAATATTGCTGATGCTGCAATCACCACTCTTGAAGTAGCTGGTTTTCCTGATTGGTTAGAAATAGGTTTTGGTTCCTTGTGGGTCTCTAATGCTGATCTTTTCGTAGTTCAGAGAATTGATCTGAAAACAAACGAGATTATTGCTGAGATTAGTGTTCCCGAACCTTGCGCTGCCATGACCATCGGCTATGAATCGCTATGGGTTGAGAGTTGCCGCACCAAGGAAATATTTCGGATTGACCCGAAAACAAACGAGGTGATTGCAAAAGTAAAAGCACCTCTTGCGACATCAGAAAGCAGTCTTAGCGCGGGGGAAGGAGGAATCTGGTTTGTCAGTGATCTGAGTGGCATCTTAAGCAGAATTGACCCAGTCACAAATGAAGTAGTAGCAGAAATCAAGATTTTACCCGCTTCATCTGCTGCAATGGCAGGGTATGGCGCAATCTGGGTCACCAATACTTTTAGCTCAATGCCTGGCACGGTGCAACGTATTGACCCGCGGAGCAACAGTGTTGTTGCCACGATTACTGTGGGAGGTTGGCCACGTTTTCTCGCTGTCGGCGAGGGCGGTGTCTGGGTGCTGAATCAGAAAGAGGGTAGCGTATCCCGCATCGACCCAGAGACAAACCAGGTGGTCGCTACTATCGAGGCAGGTGTAAGCGGAGTTGGTGGGGAAATTTCCGCAGGGGAAGGAGCCATCTGGGTTCGCGGGAACGATGTACTTCTGGGGGTCATTGATCCCACTACTAACGAAGTGATCAGGCGCTATGGCCCTTCGCAGGGGAGCGGTGGTGTGAGGGCGAAAGAGGGTGCGGTCTGGCTAGCGGCTCATAATGTGAATCGAATCTGGCGACTTAATCCCTCGCCTTAACTATTGATATAGAAGATATTAGCAGAAGTAAGCGTACACTTTTAATTCTTTTGGCGACAAAAGCCTAGCTACGGCTGATCACCCTTTCTGGCGGATCAGCCGTTGGGTTATGGCTCAGACTGAGTCAGTAGCGCAGCAAGCGTCCCAAAGTAACAGTGGACTTTTTAATTCAAGAATTCGAGCCATGTACTCGGTGGGTTGCCAAGCAACTCGAGACACCTTCATTGCCAAGGCGTGACACGAAATTGTTTAACCAAAATAATTTTAGAAACAAGAAAGGAGGAGAACCATGCAGTCCAAAACTTACCCCTCATATTTGCCACCAGAAATCAAGCCAAGGCCCTCGCCTCAAAAAATGCATAGCCCAAACCAATAGGCTATCTCAGCAAAAATCTCAATTCCACAACGAGATTTTTAGAAGATAGCCCTGTCCATTGAAGGTTAAGTATGGTTACTAAAGGTCTTTTTCTACTACGTTAATTTTTTAGCTGCGCAGTGATATAACCCTGCTCTCGAGCACTCTAGCTGCAAGAAAGGAAAAATCATGGCAAGAAAAAACAGCAAACTCGTTCTAGCGAGCCTAAGTCTCTTGATCATAGTGACAGTGTTGATCATGAACATGTTAAACGCAGGGGTAGTTAAAGCCCAGGGCGGCTGTACGGATGAAACGATCAAAGGCACTTATTTATTCCAGGGCCTTGGGACTACCGTGTCCGATGGTGCGGTGCGTCCTTATGCTGAAGCTGGTACCTGGACACTCGATGGCAAGGGCAATGCCACAGGCATAATCTCAGCAAGCATCGACGGTGTCTCTTTTGCTACCGAGCAAGCCTTTACAGCGACTTATAAACACGTCGGAAATTGCGTCTTTGCTGTGGTCGATGAGTTTGGCCTTAAGGTGGATCTGTACACCACGCCCACTGGCACACCCATGACTTATTATTCTCCTGGCTTTAGTGGCATCCAACTTAAACAATAGCTGGTTGGAAGATACTTTGTTACTGCAATCCTAATTAGGAGGCTCCACATATCCATAGGCTAAATTAGACATGCGTCATCCCGAATTTTTGGTGTAAACGACGCAAAGTGCGTCGTTTACACTTTAGTTTTGTCATTGCGGGTCTCAGCTAGGGTAATTATTATCTGACAATAAGCTTGAGCAGTTTTTGAACTGGAAAACGAGCAGTTCTACCCTTCATTATAAGTAACTATTACAACTCTATTTGGAGGACTCTAAATGGCAAGCAGCGACTATCACTTTATTACACGGTGGCAGGTAAATAGTACGATTCAAGAGGTTAGTGACATTTTAGGGAATGCCCCCGATTTGGTGCGTTGGTGGCCAAGTGTTTATCTTGAAGTAAACGAACTCGAGCCTGGCGATACCAAAGGTGTTGGTAAAGTTGTCAGTCTGTACACCAAGGGTTGGTTACCTTACACCTTACGCTGGCAATTTCGGGTCACAGAATCAAACACACCTTACGGCTTTAGCCTTGAAGCCTTTGGTGATTTTGTAGGTCAGGGCATCTGGACTTTTGAGCAAGTTGACCAATGGGTCAAAATCACTTATGACTGGAACATTCGCGCCAATAAACCTTTGCTTAAATCCTTCTCTTTTCTTATGAAACCTCTTTTTGCCAAAAATCATGAGTGGGCCATGCGCATGGGCGAAAAGAGTTTGAAGCTCGAGCTTTTGCGCCGTCAGGCAAAAACTGACCTAGAGCGCAGCAAAGTAGCCGCGCCCCCCCTAGCAACTCCAAGCAAACTGGGCCAGTGGCTAATCTTTCTCATTAGTTTGCCAGTTACGCCAAAATCTCGGAGAGCCAATTACCTTATGAAGCAATCTTAGGCTGTCAAAGGATAATCAAAGCTTCTAGGTTAGTTTGCAATTTCGGAGGTAAGATGGCGAAACCATTCTACTTATCTACTCAGAAGTATCTGGCTGTATGTAGCCTGCCTAATGCCAGGTCTGGCACTATCCCAAACGGGAAGCTCCCTAGCTATTGACAGCAAACTTTTTCAAAGGGGGCTCGAGCTTGCATTTAAGTTGGATGGTTTTGTCTCCTGCTCCTTTGCCTCATAAACGCTTTGAATGCTCCTAAAATAGAAGCTCGTTTAAGTCAGAAAATGAAGCGAGTAAGTGGTATCCATTAAAAGATAGCTTGGTCTTTACTTTGATCTTAAAAGCTTATATGAAGCAAGAAACTCAGTGGTTTGCCTAAGTTGAATAGCTACAGCGTATAAATCCTTATGCTAGGGATGTATACGATTTTTGTTGAGCTGGATTTCAGATTAACGATTACATAGTGCGTTTTTGGACTGAGTCTATAACTCAAGCTTTGTTCAAATATATTCCATCTCAGGATTTCAAGGTATTATCTCACACTTAGCTAGCTTTGATAATGGGGCATATAATTGGTCTTTGTTGAGTATTAGCCCCTAAGCCATCACAGCCTCAAACTCAAACACAGGAGAAAGTTCACCTATAAGAAATTCTTTGGGAAACTTAAACGTTTCAAGCTTCTTCTTCTTAATCAAATAATAAGCTTCATCGCTGTATAGATCATCAGGGTCATAGTTAGAGTAATCATTTTTGGTCATATTGACACAATGAATGATGACACGCTCATCCTTATCTTTAAGGCCATTAAAAACATGGTCAACATATTTCAATCTGGTATTCATTTCATAAAAGTAGGGGCTTGATCGTTTACTCTCGAGTCTTTGAGAGACTTTAAGCGTTTCGAGGCTATGATTGCTTAGCCAAGCCGTAAACGCTTCTTTCGGACCTTCTTCAATTTCATCTTGTTCCTCAACAAAGTCATCAACAAAGTAACTTGCGCTATAAAGCTGACACTGGCTTTTAAGATATGTGTGAATCGCTTGACCTTCGATTTCTCTAAAGGGAAACCTTAAAGCAATACGTTGATACCCTGTGACCTTGTCAAAATAATGTAAGGAATCAAATGCTTCTTTATACAGCGGCTGAGCCTTTAGCAGCTCGAGTTCAAGGCCATCATCAGTGGGTCTAAATTGATCAGTGTCCCATAGCTTTCTCGTTTTTGCTTCCTGTACAAGGGCAGCTAAGCAATAGCATTGATAGCTAGGCATGGTTGCTGCTAGGTTTACCACAACCTTAACTTTCGAGACATAGCTAACCGTAAAGTCTAATTGTCTTAATAGCTTTACAAAACTTTCACCAGATTCATAGTGTTGATCTTCTAAATAGCCCAGTTCCAAAAAGTCATCAGTCATAGGTTTTAGTTTAGGTACAGGGGATGGGGGATTACTAATGCTGGGTTTAGCAGGTATGGGGTGCCGAAGTTTGGTTATAGATAATTAGGGAGAAGTAACAGCATACCCTTAGGTTCTTTGATAACCCCATGAACCATCTCATTTGAAAATAACTCCATGGTTGAAAGTCTTAGCTGTTTTGAGTGTTTAGGGTGTCAATAAGTTTTAGGTAGGGGTCGTTTATTTTCAGGGGTTTAACCA
>JAHEBB010000264.1 GCA_024642575.1 Trueperaceae bacterium
TTGTTTCTAAAAAACCCAAGTTCGACCTCCTGCCCTAGGTCGATTCGTTTTAAAGGCTCAAGAATTACCACCTTAGGTGCCTGATTAGCAGCTTCAAGCAGGGTAAAAGATTCATCTATAAGGTCTTTTGAGTATTCAGAGAGTTTTAAAATCCCTGCAATATCGACCTGGAAACTATACCCTGCACCTACAAAGCCATAAAGCCGCCACAAGGGTTTTCTTGGATACTGAACATCGACACCTAAACCTAGACGAAGGTTAAACGCTGGCCCCGCAATTCCATAAAGTAGCAGTTTGGCATCACCTTTAAGGTAGCTATTTAGTTTCATCGTAGCTTCTAGATCGGGATCTACAACCTTATGCTGAAAGCCATTTCGTTTACTTAAATCCTCCCAGCCATGACCGTCATCGTTTGGGTCAGTCCAGCGACTTCCCACCAGAAACTGAACAGATTCTTCGGCTTGGAATTGGAAATTAAGTTTAGCGGTTCCACTTGCTCCTATGACCACATCAATAATAGGCACCAAGACAACTGGAATCGGGCCAATAAAAAAAGTTATTGGGCTAAAATAATAAGTTGCTAATTTTATTTCTTTGTTTATTTCCCCTTCTACTTTTGAGCTAATCTTAATTCCTATATATTGCTCAATTCCTGCTTTAGCCTCAAAACGGTCAACACAAACTGGGGGTATTTCTAGACAGGTATCAATGCCAATACCGACACTATAACCAGCACTAAAGCGCATAGCACCCTGAACCTTTACCTTACCTTTACCAGCAATAGCTTCACCTTCGGCGTCAAAATCTAGCTCCTGGTCAATCCTCAGTTCAAAGTTGTAACCTTCTGAAATAACATCAACTGCAGGTCTTAAGGTTTCATCTGAAGTATCTAAGGTTCGCAAGGTAACACCTGGAAAATAAGATTCTGCCTTAAGCAAATCCTTGGGCATTAAATCTGCTTTTGCATCGAGGCTCCCTTTGTAAATAGCGTCAGTCAAACTGGCCTGGGTGGTTTCAAGCACAAGCTCTGACCCTTCCTGACGAATAGCCTTGACTTTGCGCAAGTAGCCATTAGGGGCAACATTGCTGGGTTCGCTAACCAAAACATCGTCTAGTTCGAGCGACTTTAGAAGCTCAGTTGCTTTGGCAAAACGCAGTGTTCCCTGGCCAGGGTCAAACGTCAGCAAGGCTTGCTGGGTCTCACTATCACTTACTTTTGTACTTACAGGAACCTCGCTAGGTGTTTTAGGTGGAGGGGGTAAGGGTCCACGACAAGAAGCAGCGGTCAACAAAAAAATCAGCAAAATTCCAAAAGAGCGAATTGTCCGCAAACCAATTTTCATAAGGTTACCTTTCTTAAGTAAAGAGGCTTAGCTAAGGTTTAAGTACCAGAAGATTCAAAGATTGTGGCGGAACTAAAACGGTTAAATCTGTATCCGTTATCGGGGCGTCAGCCTCTCGCACAATTTGGTTTGGGTTTGCTGCACTATAACGGTAAACCTCAGCGTGGCCTTGCCGCTTATGATTATTTAGGTTTATGCGGCTGTTGAGGGCTTCTTTGCTTTTATTAATAATGACTAGGGTAATGGCACCATCATTGCTGCGTTTTGCTGCATATAGGGCTAGCCTTGCTTCATCGCTGCTGCTTGAAGGCAGACTCAGATCACCGAACTGATTACCAGCCCCGTCATAATTTCGGTAGATTCGAAAGGCATAAGCCCCAGGTAAATCAGCAAAGTGATCATAGCCTAAATACCTGTCGGGATAGTTCCATAGCGTAGCAAAATTAAGCCCTTCACGACCAAAGATTCCCAAAATATCTGCCTGAACAAGGGCACCGTTTATGTGCTCTAGCCCACCCCAATTGTATTCGGTTAGAGCCAGTTTGGTACCAGGGTAATTTTCATCCACCCAGGCTTTCAATCTAGGAATGAGGTTTACTTTCCTCATGGTTTCTGTCTGGTCGTCAGCCCCAATCCAGCTTTCATCTCGGTAACTCTCATCCCATAAGGCTCTAGTAGAGCGCAGCCGTAGGTCTTGCTTTGCCTCATCACCCGCCAAGGTCAGCGCTACGCCGTTTTGTGGGTAAAAATGAACATCCAGATAATCTAGCAATCGCTTTCCCGTAAAGGCTTCAGCTGCTTTCATTTGCTGCAAATACCACTCAAGTTGATAGCGATCGCCATGTGCTTCATAGTCTGGAAAACGACTATAGCCATTTTTTTCTGCCTCAACTAGGTCATAGGTTGAATACCAATAGCCTGACCAGCCAAAAGAAGCGTAACCAAAGATCTGCGCCTCAGGTTCTATAGTTTTGACAGCCAAAGCGTAACTAAGTGATTTCTGCCAAAGTTCGTCATAACCCAAGGGTTCTGGGTGAATATCTCGGTGGGTTTCACTCCAGAGTTCAGGTTCATTATCCAAAGCGTAAAAGCTTATGCCTCCTTGCAGAGCTGAACCGAAGGTAGAGCTTAAGTGTTTAATCCAGTCAGTTATAAAAGTGGGATCTATAAATAAACTTGTATCTTCAGGAGCAACTGAGGTAATTGGCTTTCCCTTGGTATCGGTACCATTACCACAGCTTCGTCTACTCGGGTCGACTTCTTCCTGTACCCCATAACGATCGACGCTGAAACCACAACTTATTTTATCTTTAGCCACAAAACCTGTTATTGGTAAGGTTAAAAGAGATTCCGTATTGCTACGCTTATTTTGCGCAATCCAGCGATCGGCCGTTTCATTAATACCGATATATGGGTCAAAGTTTCCCACATTTTCAAAGTACCAATCTGAACCAAGATTGGTCGCCTGATTCTGCCAGTTATACCTTGACACCGCATTTCCCCCCCAGCGTCTGACGGGCAGGCTAATTTCTTTGGCAAATTCTTCAGTGGCAAAGTTTAAACCATAAATATAGGGACTTATGGGCCTAGGAGTTGCGTCAAGATTAACCGTTAAATCAATGCCTGAAGCAGTATTCTTGACTTCTATTTCTAGCTGTTTTTTAGCTAAGTCAGCTTTGTTAGAAGCTATTAAAGTGTACTGGGTTGTTACTAGTGGCGATACGACATAGTGGGTTTCCTCACCTAAATCAATAAAACCCGGTTCCAGAAGAACTTTATCGGCGTTATTGGTCGTCCAGCTTAAAGTGCTGCTATTTCCAGTTTCAATTAGTACAGGATTAGCCCGAAAAAAGGAGATTTCGGGAACTTTGCTAATTTCACCTTTGCTATCACATGCACTTATAAAGAGAATCATCAAAGCAAGCAGAAAGAAACTGATTCTAGGCTGAAACGTCATGACTCTCACCCACCTTGATAAAAGCCTGACCACAGTGAACGCAGTACCTTGCATAAGGGTTACTTATGTTTTGCTGACACTTTGGACAAGCTTCAAGCATTTTTGTGCCGTCATTGGGGCAAAACTGTTCGTTGGCATTTACCGGAGTTGTGCGAAAACATTCAGGGCAAAGATGATAATGAATTAAAGTTTTGCCCATAGCTACTCGCCAATCGTAATTGGGTTAATAAAGAGCCACTGCGTCTCAGGGGGAATGACCGCTGTTGTGACCTTGTGCTGGTACTGTCTTACGGTATTCCAACCTTTATAAAGGTCTAGGTCATAACTAATTACACCTTCATCAGGGTAACTACAGCTACCTTTAACTTTGCTGTTTGTACTGGCATGAATATAGCTGTAAGTATCCCAATTAAAGACTTCAAACATGGAACTGGGTTTGCTGGTGCTTATCAGCACCACTCCACCAGGTCGAGACTGGCTCTCACTCAACTGGGCGTCTATAGGTATAAGTTCAATTTCGGTCAGTTTAAGGGCTTTGTCAGATACGCTTAAGCCCTGACATAGAGCTTGGTCAACGCTTAACCCAACGATACAAGCACCTTTACCTGCAGTGCAATCTGCATGAAAGCCAAAATTCCCGTTACTATCAACCGTGCCTTGCCCAACGGTTTCATGGAAGTTACCCGAGGCGTCATACATTTCACCAAAAAATATGTCGTCGCCAGGTGAGCCTACAGCTGCGCTTTCTGTCCAACCTATGAGCGTGCCCTGTACCCCAATGCCTGTACCAATCGCCCATTTAGGAGGTGCTGCTGCTTGGGAAGGTTGCGAGCAAGCCGAAAGTATGATCGTCAGAATAAAAAGCACATTTAAAGACCTTGCCTCTAAAAGCTCCATGAGTAGCCCTAAGGTTTACCAAAGGGAATGAAATCGGTGGGGAGGTGACCTAGGTCTACAATAGGATCATAAGGATTAATTTGGTTTCCAGGTACAGATGCAGCACGCTGGGTAAAGGTTCCACTTTCATCAAAGCTGCCAAGTACAGCCTGGCCACCAACAAACAGAACGCCATCGAGGGTATTAGCTATTTGTATCCAACCAGGGGAAAATGCGTAGGGTACATAGGTTTTAAGGAGGGTAAACTTGCCTCTGGCATCAAACTGACCAAATTGGGCTGAGCCATTGCTGCCTTTGTAGAAAAAGACCCCATTTCCTGTATTGACAATATGCGTCCAGGAGTTGCCAATGTTTGTGCGGCTAAAGCTGCTAAGCTGAGTAAAGTTGCCATTTTCATCAAACTTTCCTACTGCAGACTGGCCAGTGTATGACTGACAGCCTGCGTAGCTGTAGTAAGGTGGGCAGTAGCGGTTATTGTAAAAGAGAACCAGGTCACCAGGCAGGTTGATGATGTTTTCCCAGCCTCTTGCAAAGGCGTAGGCTGGATAGCGCTTAAGCACGGTGTAGTTACCCTCTGCATCAAAGCGGATAAAATTGGCTGCGCCAATATCACCCCTGTAGAGTAAAACGCCACCAGCGGCTGAAACACCTATCATTGCTCGAGTCATTGGATAATTGGGGTAGCCAGGAAAAAAGGTAACATCTTTATTAGATGTAAATAGGCTAATTTCATCACCCTCAACTTTCATAAAATGTAACCCTGGATAAGGGGGATTTGTTTCTCTATCGTATCTGTATTCACCTGTCAGCAAGGTTCCACCTGCCGTATTAACAATCACCGAACAGTTACCTGAACATTCCGCAGCCTGCCAATTGGCAAAATTAGCGGGCTGATAGGTAAATTTGCCCTGTGATACGGGAACGAGCTGTCCCAGGGCAAAACTATCACCATAGGTACTCCACTTGGCTTCGAGGAGACGACTGTTATATTGCAGCGGCATATCTGCTGTTTCTAGCGTTTCTTCGGGCAGCTTGCTAGTGCTACACGCAGCTAGAAAAAGGCTTAGTATTAGCACCAAACTCAGGCTTAAGCTTAGGCATTTCATATTTGTATCCTTTCTTCAAGCTCAGGCGTTTATGGGGTTGCTGAGCTTGCTTGAAACAAGCCTAAAAGTCTCTCGGTGATATTCTGGTTATATTTTTTGGGGTTTTATGCAGTCAGGTTTTAAGAAAGCTTTGCCAGCTCTCAGGCAGACTCTCACCCAGTTCGGCAAAGCGCCCTCTGGCTTCACTGTAAATGCGCTTTAGGGTTCTGGGGTCGGCACTGTATTGCAAAGCCTGAAGTAAATAAGTAAGGGCTTGAGCGTTATAGGGCTCAGCCTCAACGACCAGTTTAAGCACCCTCGCTGCCTCTTTTGGATCTGTAGTTATACGTTCTTTTGCTTTTTCAAAAAGGGAATCATAAAGCAATTCTGACAGTCTTGTTGTCAGAACTTTTGCTCCATAGTGTCCTTGCCAAAGCTTGGTATCAGATGTTTCAAAAAAGGCTTCTGCATCTGAACTGACTAAGCCTAAGGCGTAGCCATTTGCCGTACGTAAAATGAAAGCATCTCCGTAGCTCGAGCGTATTTGATGAACGAGTTGTTTTAAGGCAGCAAGCGCAACGGCTTCACTTTTTTCAGGGTATAGTGAGTCAATTAGGTCAAGTTGACTTACTTCCGTTAAACCCATTAGCCTTGCCTCTAAGAGCAGTAGTAAGCAGTCTTGTCGTTTACGACCTTTAATGCGTGTAGTTTGTTCATTTTGATAGATCTGCATTTCGCCCAGCACTTCAAGTCTTACAGAGTCTGGTATCTCTGCTGGTACCTGAAGTTCAGCAAGCCCTGGAAAATAGTTTAGGGAGATATTATAGCCATTGTTTAAACTTTGACTCTCAAACCAGGCTTTGTGCTGCCTTGCACTGTTAAGATCCAAGGTTAGGCGCGCAAGCTCGAGGCCAAGTTTATGAATAATTAAGGGGTGTTTGGCAACTTGGGCAAGCTTACTTGCCTCCTTATAACAGTCCAAAGCAGTCGTCTTGTCGCCAAGTACCTCAACTGCTTTTGCTTTAGCCCACGGCAGATAATACTGTTGGGCGAAGGTAATCCCCTTCTGGGTTAGGGCCTCTAACTCCGCAGTGAAATCCAAAGCAATTTGAGCATTGCCAAAAGATGACTCGGCCATAGCAGAAAAAAAAAGAGCCTCAAATAAGGGAGTTATGTAAGTAGCGTCTAGTTGCCTTGCTACTTTTAAGGCTTCACGGGCGTATTTAAGTGCTAACAAACCGCTATGAGGCAAATGCCAGGCCGTATATAGCTCTGATAAATTGCAATGGATGTCTATCAAATAGTGAGAGGTTTGTCGCTGCTCAAGAATATGCAAGGCTTCTACAAGGTGACGTTCTGACAATACAAAGTTCCCTTTTTCGAGCTCTAATTCACCTAGTAAACTAAGCGTAGTTGCTACTTGCAAACTATCTCCTGCCTCGCTTGCTAAATGCTGAGCTTTAACAATATTCTCGTTAGCAAAATCAAACTTACCTAGCCATTTTTGAGATAAGGCAAGATTGTAAAAAACGATGTATTTCCTTTTATGGTTCAAGGTTTCAAGAATAACTAGGGAAGCGTTAAAGGATTGAATAGCGAGTTCATAGCGATTGCCATTTTTATAGCTTAAACCAAGAGCATTAAGTAAAACGGCTCTTTCCCAGGCAGGTATATCTGTTCGTTCTAAGGTAACTTCTGCCATATGGATAGCTTTATCAATCTTTAATTGCTCAGAAAGAATAACGACCACGCGGGCGATCAGATCAGCCCGAAACTTTAGTTGAGGATTTTCTTCCCAAATCTGCAAAGCACGTTCAAGATGGCCTAAAAGGCTTAGTACATCCATCCTTACCTCTAGCCCTCTATGACTTTCTTGCTCAGCTTGAGTCAAGTTTGACAGACGTGCTAAAGCATTTTCTTCATGAAGGGCCTTGGCATTTAATAAGGCAGATAGAAAGCTGGCCTCCCTATGACCTGAGTATTCATCTAAGAGAATGTCCAAATAATGGATAGCTTTATCGATATTGCTATACTGTAATTGTTCGGCAAGTTCTAATAGAACTCGGTGCTTTTCTTCGCCCGTAACGAAAATGAGGATTCTTTCTAAACATTTGGTTAGAAGCGTTTCGTTGTTTGTCTCTCTTGCATAATGACTTGCTTTAGTTAAAAGCTCTAGGGAAGCTTGCGCATCAAGTCCTGCTGACTCAAGGTAGTCTGAAGCCAGGCCAGGATTATCTACCAGGGCATTTATAGCCCTTCTTGCAAGATTACGCCTTCGATCAGGTAGCATGGTTTTTAGCGCCAGTTCTTTATAGAGCGGATGGCTGAATGATTTACCTTGCAAAATACCTTGCTGCTTAAGCCGATTAGTGACTAGCGC
>JAHEBB010000265.1 GCA_024642575.1 Trueperaceae bacterium
CCTGGCGCAACGGTGCTGCTCAAAAAACCTTTTCCTGATGCTCGAGCCATGATAGATGCAGGTGTAAAATTAGCGGTTGCCACTGACTTTAACCCAGGAAGTAGCCCAGTCATGAGCATGTTTTTAATGATGCAGTTAGCTATGAGTCTAGGGAATTTGAGTCTTGAAGACGTTTTGCTCGCTGGCACAAAACACACAGCCGATGCGCTGGGTAGACCTGACTTGGGCAGGCTCGAGCCTGGTTCAGCCGCCGACTTTATCGTAGTTAATCATGCAAATCCGCGCTATCCGCTTTATACCTGGGGATATGCAGATATTACTGAGGTTTATATTGCAGGGAAATCTTGCCTATAAATCTTCTGACAACGACAAACTTAAATAGCCCGCTCGAGCCGCTCAGCAATCCATTGATTTAAACTTTTTCCTTCATGCCTAGATGAGGTGTAAACTTTGCGGTGAAGCTCAGGAGGTAAGCGTAGCATGAGCTTACCCGAAAAGGGCTTATCGGGTTCTTCACCTCGTTCACTGCAAAAGTCAAGATAATCGTCGATTGATTCTTTGAAAGCTAGTTCAAGCTCATCAACGCTTTTACCCTGAAAGGTAACAACGTCACGTAGGTCAATGACCTCACCATGAAAGATGCCTGCTTCGTCATCAAATTCAACATGTCCTGTATAACCTTTGTAATTTAACATCTAGTCCTCCTCAGATCTAAAACCTGCTTCGCTAAGAAAACGCCTCATAGACTTTAGGGCACTTTTATCCGTTTCTTTTTTAGGATGAGGTCGGTGAAAAACGGCTTTAACATCCTTAAGAGCGATACGTACCCTAGAACCACTGCCTTCACTAAGCTCAGCCCCTAAACCTAGGAGCAGCTTTTCAATATCTGACCAAGCGACATCTGAACGAACGGGGTTTTCAAAAATAGCCTTGAGGATTTTTGCCTGTTTTTTATTTAACCCCATAGTGTCATTCTACGACACTAAAAATATGCTTGCAAGATAAGTATTTGCTTCTCAGGCTCGAGCTAAAACCTCAAGCGCTGTTTCTTCATCGGTACAAAGTACATTAAGCGCTCCAGTTCTCAGAGCTCCCAAAATAGCCTGAGCCTTTCCCTTACCCTGAGCGACTGCAATGGTTAAAGGTATGCGTTTTAAATCATCAAGAGATATGCCAATAATTTGCTGATTAAAAGGGCTAGGGTGCAAATTGCCGTCAATATCAAATATATGCCAGGCCATGTCACCAACCGCTTTTGCCCCTCGTAAACCCAGTACATCCGCTTCGCTTAAAAAGCCTGCCTTGACAAAGTTAGAGCTTTTTGGGTCAAGATTACCAATGCCTACCAGGGCAAAATCCGCTTTGCGTGAGCTTTCTAAAACGCGCTGCACTTCGCTTTGTTGCTTTATGACTCTGGCGGCCTCCTTGTTGTCGGCGATCGCAGGTGAGGGTAAGTAAATAGCTTCGCCACCAAGTTTTTCTGCCAGTTGTCTAGCCAGTGAAGAGCTATCGTACTTTTGCAAGGATGAGGACATGCCGCCTGTTGCTTGCGCCACCTTAATATGCGCCTGATAATCAGGGTGAATGGCCTCGATGACGGCGTGGGTACTTTGCCCCAAACAAATGGCTAAGGTGGTATTGGGTCTTAAGGTTTGCTCCAAATATTGCGCTGCAAGCTGAGCCAGGTTGTTTAAATCTTGACTTATACCTGCTAAGACCAGCGCATCTTTTAAGCCAAAGCTTTCTTTGAGATGACGCTCGAGCGCTGCATTTGTTTTGATCGGCCAGTTAATGCTTATGCGGACAATACCTTTATCCCTTGCTTCTTTGAGCAGCCGATAAATCTTTACCCTTGATAAACCCAGCTCTTTAGCAATATCACTTTGGGTTCGTTCCTGATTGTAGTAAAGCTCAGCTACCCTTGCGAGCAAATACTGATGTTTGTCGTCCACAGTTTTATAGTTTAGCCTAAGTGATGGAACTGTGCAATTGCACAGCACTTGAAATTTTGCTCATTCTTGTCTAAACTGAGCCATTACCTTAGCTGGAGGGTGTTTGTGTTTGGACAATTAAAGGATTGTGTTAAGCAAAGAGGAAACGATGTACCAGCAAGCTGAAACTTTAACCGCAGGTCAGCACCTGTCTGACTTTGATATTTGCATTGTCGGCGCAGGTGCTGCTGGTATTCCAATAGCGAAACGGCTGATTGGCAGTGATAAAAAGGTGCTACTGCTGGTCAGCGGGCAGCCTAAAGACCGAGGCCGACCCGAGGAAAAACGTCAGTCAATTTACAGGGGAACGGTTGGGTCTTTTTTAGCAAAGGTAGACCCGATCTTTCTAGACCGTTCAAGGTTGCATATGTACGGTGGCACCACCAATCATTTTGGCTTCTGGTCGCGCCCGCTTGACCCTTGCGATTTTGCTACTCGTCCGGGTTATAGGGAAGCTGGCTGGCCTATAGGTTTGGCTGAGCTAAGCCCTTACTATGAAGCTGCTCATACATTTGGTCATTTTGGCCCCTTCAATTATGATGATTTGGCGTTTTGGGAACGTGTGCTTTATGCCCGTTCTTTTCCAGGGCAGGCAGGGGATGCTTTAGAGCCTGCCATCATGCACGCGCAATACGAAGAAGCACTGCATGATTTTCAATTACAGTTTGGCGAAGAGCTAAAACAAGCTGAAAACATTACGGTTCTTTTTAATGCGCATTTGCTCGAGCTTGAAAGCAATCTTGCGCAAGATGAAGTCGTGCAGCTTCACTGCGCCACGCTCGAAAATGGCAGTAAGGGAAGGCCCTTTAGCGTAAAGGCAAAGTCCTATGTTTTGGCGATGGGAGGCATTGAAAATGTGCGCATGCTTAAACTCTCAGGGGATTTAGGCAATAACGAAGCCGATCACCTTGGACGAGGGTTTATGGTGCATCCGCTCTTAACGCACGCCGCCAAAGTCAAGTTTAAAGCAGGGGTTGCGACTGACATTCGCAACTTTTTTAGAGAGCAGCAAGTGCGCTTAAACCCACCAAAAGAAGAGGGGGGTGTTTATGAGCATGTGGCTATGCCTCTGGTCAATCCTGAATTTATTTTTGACTATGATGTTTTTAATGCCTGGGGCATTCTGGCTGCTAACGAGGAAACCATTCGTCAAGAAAAAATCGGTAACTTCCGCATCGTCCTTTACTTTTTATCAGCAGATGAAGCCATTGTTAATCTAAACTGGGAGCAAGTCCCTAACGAAAAGAGTCGTATCAGCTTAAATGCAGAAATACCTGATCCTGTCTTTAGGCAGGCTGTTAGCCACCTTGACTGGCAGCTTACAGAAGAAGATAAACGCACAGCCGTAAGAGCGCTCGAGCTCACCGAACAGTTTCTGCGTAAACAAGGCGCTATCTCTTATGACTATGTAACTGACTTAAGCGGCGCTGCCGACCATTGGACGTTTGGCTCTGATAACCCTGCGGCACTCGCCACGGGCGATCACCATATGGGAGCAACGCGCATGTCGGAAAAGCCAGCAGACGGTATTGTTAACTCTGATGCCAGGGTGCACCGCGTAAATAACCTTTATATAGCAGGCTGCTCAATTTTCCCGACAAGTGGTTATGCCAACCCAACTCTGACCATCGTAGCTCTATCACTCAAACTCGCCGATCACTTAAAAACCCTAAATTAACGGAGGATATATGGATACCATAGGTAAAGTAAGTCAACAGTGCAAGATTGCCGCAGGCCTTTTCTGGGCAGATTACTCAGCCCTGGGCGCACAGGTCAAAGACTTAGAGGAAGCTGGCGTTGACTGGCTACATATAGAAGTGCGGGACGGCAAGTACATGGATTTTGGCATGCCGCGCGGCGGATTTGACATTATTGAAGGGGTGCGTAAAAGCAGCAATTTAGAAATTGAAGCGCAGTTGCAAATGCACCGCCCCAGTTTTGATGTCTTTGATCAACTCAAAGACTTAGGGGTGAACCTAATCAGTTTGCCCATTGAAACCACCTATGAAAAAATCTTTCAGGATATTACCTATATCAAAGAAAAGCTCGAGCTTAAGGTTGGTGTTTGGGCCTGGCAAGGTGTGCCTGCGGTGGCCTTTGAGCAGTTTATTCATCCTTATGTAGACATTATCGAGTATGAGTGCCGCGCACCGTTTTGGGTCAAACCCGTAGCTGGCAAAAGTCCACACACCATCGACCCCATTGTGGTACAAACAGTGAAAAAACTACATCAGATGATTGTAGATGCTGGCATGGAAGACCGCCTTGAACTGATGGAAGACGGCGGGCTTAATGCGGGTAATGTTAGCGATTTCATCGAAGTGGGTATGACCGTAGGCGAGTTTTCCTCGCCGCTGTTAAAAGGCCCCCAGGGCAAATTGCAACCAGGCACAGGGGATATTAAAGCTGCAGTGCAAAAGTTAAGAAATGTCATGGTTGAAGCTAGCAATACCTATCGTGATGACAATGGTCTAAAAAAATAATGCCTGAGCGACCCCTCAACATTGCTTTAATTGGCTACGGTGGCATAGGCCGGGTACACGCGATGGCCTACCGTGATATTTCTTTTACCTATGGTTTACCTGCCAAGCTGGTAAATATTGCCGCAGTGGCAACCACTCGAGCCCAAACTGCTGAAAAAGCTGCCCAAGAAATTGGCTGCGAGATTTATACTGACAATTATCATGATTTGTTAGCTCGAGCCGACATTGACCTGATTGATTGCTGCACGCCCAATAATGCGCATAAGGAAATTATCCTTGCGGCTGCCAAAGCGGGCAAACATATTTACTGCGAAAAACCCCTAGCTATGAATCTGACCGAAGCGCAGGAAATGTTAGCTGCGGTGACAGCAGCAGGCATCAAAACGCAAATGACCTTTAACTTTCGCTTCTTCCCTGCGATTTTGCGTGCCAAAGAACTTATTAACGAAGGCTTTTTAGGGCGCGTTTTTTCCTTTCGCGGTAGGTACTACCGCTCCAGCTATATCGATTCAAACAAACCTCTCTCCTGGCGACTAAGCAAAGAGGTTTCAGGTGGTGGTGCGCTTTTTGACCTGGGCTCACACATCATTGACCTGCTTTACTATCTGCTTGGCCCCTTTGCTTCGGTGCAGGCCACGGTTGACACACTGATTAAAGAGCGTCCTTTGAAAGCGGGCTCGAGCGAGAAAGGCCCTGTAGATGTCGATGATTTTGCTCTTATCACGGCGAAGCTAGCCAGTGGTACACTGGGCCACATCGAAATCTCAAGGATGGGCACAGGTGTGAACAACGAGTGTCTTTTTGAAATTCACGGCGAAAAAGGAGCGCTTCGTTTTAACGCTGAAGACCCCAGCTATTTAGAGGTCTATGATGTGCGGGATAGCGGTTCGATGCGTGGTTTTAAAAAACTTGAAACAATTGGTCGCTACGCAGGGCAAAAAGCACCTGATGGCAGCATGCCCACAGGCTTTGTGCGCAGTCACGCTGAGTGCCAGTATCAATTTCTAAAAGCTATCTGGGAAGACCGCGAGGGTAGTCCAAACCTTGCTGACGGTTTGCATGTGCAAGCAGTGATGGAAGCAGCACTCCGTGCAGCGGATGAGGGTGGTTGGACGCAGGTATGAGCCACTATGATTTCATCATCATTGGCACAGGGATTGGGGGGGGTACGCTGGCGTATGCCTTAAAGAATAGTGGTGCTAAAGTGCTGCTACTCGAGCGCGGTGATTTTATCCCACAAGAAGATGAAAACTGGGATATTGATGCGGTTATAAAACAAAAACGCTATCAGGCTAAAGAAAAGTGGTTTGATGACGCTACGGGTCGCGCTTTTCAACCTGGAACCTACTACAATGTCGGCGGTAACAGCAAAATGTACGGTGCTGCTTTTCCACGCTTTCGCAAAGAAGATTTTGAAGCGACTGAGCACCCTGAAGGTTTGTCGCCAGCCTGGCCCATTGGCTATGACGAGCTCGAGCCTTACTACGCCGAGGCTGAAAAGATATATCTGGTTCACGGCATAACAGGGCAAGACCCAACCGAACCTTATCGCAGTAGCCCTTTTCCCTACCCTGAACTAGAGCTCGAGCCCTATTATTTTGACTTAAGTGAACGACTCAAAGGTGCTGGCTATCACCCCTTTTCCATACCTGTTGGCGTAGATTGGCGGGAAGGCGGCAAGTGTATACGCTGCGCCACCTGTGACGGTTTTCCCTGTAAACTTTTAGCCAAGGGTGATGCCGATGCCTGCTGTGTACGCCCAGCCACCCAAGACCCAAACATTAAGCTAGAAACTCATACCCTAGCGCGCAAATTACTAACAAACGCTTCAGGTAAAAAGATTATCGGGCTTGAGGTTGAGCAAAACGGTGAAAACAAAACCCTCCATGCCGATACTTATATTGTGGCTTGTGGTGCTACCAATTCGACGGCACTTCTATTGCGCTCAGCCAATGCTCAGTATCCAGAAGGTTTGGCAAATTCTTCGGGTCTTGTTGGGCGAAACTATATGGCGCATATCAACTCCACCCTGATTGCCTTAGACCCCAAGCGGCAAAACACCAATATCTTTAATAAAACCCTGGCTATCAACGACTTTTATTTTGGTTCAGATACTTATAAGCACCCTATGGGGAACCTGCAAGTCATGGGTAAGCTTCAAGCCGCAGGCTACCTACGCCGAGGTAAGCCGCATTTGAGTGAGGCAGAAAGTCAAGAGATGGCGCGCCACAGTGCCGACATTTGGGTCATGAGTGAAGACTTGCCTGACCCAAGTAACCGAGTGCTATTGGGAAGTGAGGGCAGCATAAGGGTGCGGCGCGAATTTAAAGGCGTGGGTAGCCACCAGAAGCTCATGGAACACGCGCAGACCATGCTCCGGACAATTGGTTTTAAGGATATGGTCAGTGAGTTCATGCCGATTGAAACCAATTCGCATCAATGCGGCACGCTTTGCTTTGGCGTTGACCCTGAAACCTCTGTCCTTGACCCTTATTGTAAAACCTGGGATCTTGACAATCTTTATGTGGTAGATGCTTCGTTTTTTCCTTCCTCTACGGCGCTGAATCCTGCCTTGACCATTGCTGCGCAAGCTTTGCGCGTAGCAGATCAGTTAAAGGGAACCCTGGGTTCTTAAATGAAAGACTATGTGGTTGGCATTGATCTAGGAGGAACCAAAAGTGCGCTGGCGCTTTTGGATAAAGATAATCAGATCGTTGCCAGAGCGCGCATTGCAACTGAGGCTAATGAAGGGCCAGACAACATTATTAGGCGTTTGGTCGAGGTTATTGAGGATTTTAAGGAAAATTTGCCTGAAGATGCACGCTTGGCTGCGGTGGGGGTCTGTGCGCCTGGCCCTCTAGACCATCAACAGGGCATTATGCTTAGTCCTACCAATATGCCCAGGTTTCACAATACGCCTTTGCAAAGAATCTTAGAGGAGCGTTTAGGAGTACCAGCAAGGCTCGAGCATGATGCAAAAGCAGCTGCCCTTGGCGAGCTCTATGCAGGAGTCGGTCAGGGTTATAACAGTTTGGTTTACATCGTTATTGGTACAGGTGTTGGGGCAGCTATCATCATAAATGGTCAGCTCTACCGCGGCGAAAAGAACTTTGCTGGCGAAATCGGTCACGCTACCCTTGACCGCTACGGCGAGCTTTGTCACTGTGGTTCGAGGGGTTGTTTTGA
>JAHEBB010000800.1 GCA_024642575.1 Trueperaceae bacterium
TCTTCCCCCACTAACAAAGCTGCACAACTGCTAGCTGAAAATGTCGAGAAACTAATGAACTCAGAAAGTTATAAAGCAGCGCTTAGTTTCAGGAAAAAGCTCTACAGCTATTCTTTTAGGAATGTATGGTTAATTTATTGTCAAATGCCAGAAGCAAGCATGATAGCTGGTTATAAGAAATGGCAAGACCTGGGTAGACAGGTTAAAAAAGGAGAAAAGTCTTTAGCTATTCTGGCACCCCTGATTAAAAAAGATAAGGAAACCCAGGAATCAGAAATCTTTGGCTTTAAATCTTCACATGTTTTTGATATATCTCAAACTGAAGGTGAAGCTACCCCAGAACTACCCAGACCTAAACTATTAGAGGGAGATAGTGAGCAAATTCAGTCATGTATAAAACAGCTCGAGCGCTTTGCTATTGAACGAGGTAACCCAGTAAGTTATCAAGCTTTAAAGGCGAATGGTGTTTACTCCCTAAAGACCAAAGCTATTATCATTAATGAAACCCTCGAGCCATTCCAAAGGTTAAAGACTCTTATACACGAACTGGCCCATGCTTTACTGCATGACCAACTAACAACAGAATTTACCCACAAACTTGAACTAGAAGCCGAGTCTTGTGCTTATCTTGTTTGTGACTCCCTGGGTTTAGATACTAGCCAGTACAGTTTTGCTTATTTAGCTAATTGGGCAGAAGATCCCAAAGAACTACTCACAGCAGCAGAGAAAGCTTGTAAAGCTGCTGATACTCTCCTCGAGCTTATTGAGCTTGGGGAGGGTGTAAAGCAAATCTATTTAGAGGCTGCATGAACAGCCCTGAGCCAAAGGGGCGGCAAAGCCTCGGCGCTTCGCTGACATCATCTATGAACAGCCATGAGCCAGATACACCTGTGATGACTTTATTTCTTGACTTACTTGATAGTTATCAAACTCTGAGTAGAGAAGAGGCTGAGCAGTTACACCGAAAGTTAGGACGCCAAAACTTTTCCAGAAATGAGCATTATCTGTTAGCTCAACAAATAACAAACAGACCTATTAAAAGCTTTACTACGTTAACAAAGCAGGAAGCAGATGACCTACTTGCTTTGGCTAATGAAGGGAAAGACCAACTCCAAACAGCTACAAGATTTCGATGTTTTAGCAGTGATGAGGAAGCATTAGCTATTTTGCAGTAAACCAAAAGTTAAGTACCCCAGGCGGGGAGACCTGGGGCTGTCAGAGAGGAGATGGGTGCTTTTGTGCACTTGAGGATAGTTTAGCAAACCTGTTTGGCTATTTGATTGTCACAGTTTTTTAGGCTCTAACCACTCTTGTATTGCCCAGATGATCTCCAATGCGTCTTTCTGTCATTAGAACCACCACTAGCTCAACCAGCATAACATTAGCCAATGCAAAAAAGGCAAATACCCAACCCACAAAAGGAATCATTTCTAGTAACCAGGGGAGGTAAACAATGTTACGAATAGCCGATTTTCCCCAGTTGAATGGCATTCCATCAAGGGTTACAACTTTTAGATTGAAAAACCTTTTGCCTATACTTTGATTTTCAAAAAATGAATCTCGAGAGAGCCAGTAAAGAACCATTAGCGGAACCATGATTAAGCCCACAAAAGGGATTAAACCTAATAGCGCTAAAGGGGCAGAACACAATAAGTCAATAAAGTAAGCACCTTTACGCGGACCCCAAATTAATGAGCTAATTGCCGTATTTGGTGCATTTAAACTTTGATTTACTAGAGATTCTGTTTAATGAATTGGGTTAACTAGAGACGGTAGCTCAGCTATTAACTGAGCGGCAATGATCGTTTGACCTGAGCTGGCATCAATAAGCATTTGGTTTGGGGCAATGGTTTGCTCTGATAAAAGCTTTCTCACTACGATAAGCTCGAGCGGTTCGGAAACGTCTCCTTCTTTGCTGATGACTTTATACATTTCTTCTCCAAAAGCTGTTAAAGATAATAAGGAGTGGTCAATGAAGCTGACCACTCTAATAAAAAAGTCTTATTGTTTAGTAACCTTTAAGGTATATTCGTCATCATCACTTCCTGAGCCATCTAATCGAATGTAGTAAACCCCTGCTTCAATGGTGTAACTTAATGATCGAGCTTGACCCTTA
>JAHEBB010000266.1 GCA_024642575.1 Trueperaceae bacterium
AAAAAAATAGTAAAGGAATGGCTAGAAAAATATAAGCCCAAAGCGCTTCTCGGGTCGCTAGCGAAATGCGACTGGCCCTTGCCTTTGGTTTGTTAAGGCTTTGCTGCATACTTAGCCTTTCAGAATAGATATGAGTTCGCTAAGTTAACAAATGAATGTGAGAAATCCCTTTAACTCCCCTTGATTAAAAGAGAGAAAAACTAACTTCCCCCTTATGTAAAGGGGGATTGAGGGGGATTTCTCACTTAGATTCACGAAACGGGGTTTAGTTACTCGGCAAATTGATTAAGTAAGGCCTGATCTTCTTCGGCGGCTTGTGACCAGCTAGCCGCAGGGTCAGCACTTTCTAAAATGACGCGATTGATGGCATTGACAATAACATCACGCTGGGCTGCTTCATCGACAAATTTGGTGGCAACAGCGTAGCCCAGTGAGGTAATAAAGGGGCCAAAAACAGGGTCACTGGCAAGAGCAGGGTCATCAATCAGTGAGAGACGGGCAGGTACTTCGCCAACCACATCTAACCAGAGTTTCATGGACTCGGGGCGAGTTACAAACTCAAGGAATTTGGCACTTGCCTCTAGCTTAGCTTCGTCTTTAAATGCATTAGGCGAAAGGCCATTCATCCAGAAAGAACCAAAATTGGCTTTAACACCATTGGCAAGGGTAGGTATTTCGGCGACGCCCCAGTTAAATTCGGCATTGCTTTTTATACCGCCTACGGCAAATGAGCCGTCAATAATCATGGCAATATTTTGCTGGGTGCTAAAGCCATCACGGTAGCCGCTGTTACCCGGAACAAATTCGGGTACACCAATTTCGTGCTCGGTAACCCAGCTGGTGTAAAACTTAAAGGCCTCGAGCCCAGCTTCATTGTTATAAAGCACTTCTTTACCATCATCGCTATAAGGTGCGGTACCAAACTGACGGGTCAAAATTTCACGGAGCAAGTGGTGGTCTTGCCCAGTAGGTGCAATACCATAACCAATTTGCTCAAAGCGAGGCCCACGTTTGATGGTTAAAGCTTTGGCGATTTCTAAAAACTCATCCCAGGTAGCAGGTGGATGGTCATAACCTGCTTCTTTAAGTTTATCAGCGTTATAAAAGAGGGCAAGGCTACGAACGGCTGTAGGCAGACCGTAGTACTGACCATTAAGTTTGGCAGCTTGCACCATAGGCACAAACTCAGCGTCAAGCTTAGCCGTATCAAAATACGTATCGGGCAAAGCTTGAATATAGCCGCTGCGCTCCCAGGTAGGTAACCAGCCGTAAAAAAGCTGAACAACATCGGGGCCTGTGCCGGCAGGTAAAGAGGCGGCTACTTGCTCTTGATAGTTGTCATAGGGAAAGGTTTCCTGAACGACTTTAATGCCAGGGTTTTCGGCCTCAAATTGAGCAATAAGTTGCGTCATGGCATCTACCCTTGCGCCAAAATCGTATTGCCAGTACGTAATAGTCGTGTCTTGAGCCAAGCTCAAGCCTAGAAAAAGACTGGCAGCGAGAACGAGTTTAATCAAGTTCTTCATGGTTTTTCCTTTCTTTGCATTACCAAGTTTTGATGTGACTCAGCAAGCTGTGAATGTAGGTGAGCTAATCTATCAACATATTCTGCTTGTTCCTGTAAGGCACGCGTCACGTGGTCTTTAACCCTTTCGGGAGCAGGACCACCGATACCCCGTCTGCGCTCAACAAACGCCACAGGGTCAAGGGCTTCTTTTAAAACCTTAACTTCGAGCCTTGGTCCACCTAGGTTAACCAAATCTTCGCTTGTGGCTTCTTGTAAAATCCTCCCCTCCTGAGAAAGTTTATTAACCAGTGCAGCAGCTAAGTGATGGGCTTCTTGAAAACTATAGTTAAAGTGGCGCGTCAGTTCATCGGCAAGCTCGGTTGCCGTGGTATCGCTGCAAAGCGCTTCTTGAGCAAGTTTGCCTGTATCAAACTGACCTTCTTGTAAGCAGGCTGTAAGGAGCTCGAGCCCGCCCTCGAGCTGGATATAGAGACTCACCAGCGCACCCTGTATGTCTGGCCCAAAGTCATTTAGATCAGCATAAGGAATGTTGTGTGAGGAGTAAATAACCATTTGGGCGCTACCCAGCGTGCGCGAAAAGCGAGTACGCGCATGTTCTAAAGCGACGGGGTTGCGTTTTTGCGGCATGATCGAAGAGCCTTGCACCAGACCGTCAGACAGACGAAAAAGATTATGAGATGCCCAGACAATCAGATCATTGACAAAGCGCGATAGCGTTAGGGCTACGCTCTGCATATTATTGACAAAATCTACTTGCCAGTCAGAGGAAGCTACGGCCTCGTAAGTATTGCTAACGGGGGCGTCAAAGCCTAGCTCGCTTGCGGTAAATTCACGCTCGAGCGCGTGAGAACTACCTGCTAATGCTGCTGAGCCAAGTGGGCAAGTGTTTAGATGCCTGTAGCCATCAAACAGTTTTTCCAGATGCCGTGATAAGACATTATCTATCGCCATAAGGTAATGCGCTACCGTTGTGGGTTGACCTGGCTGGTGGTGCGTTTGAGCGATCAGAATCGTTGCAAGATGTTTTTCGGCTTGGGCTAAAAGGGCTGCCCGTAAGGTGCATACCTGCTCAATAATCGCCAGTGTCAGATGCCTCGTGCGCATCTTGTAAACGGTCATATCAAGATCATTGCGGCTTAGACCCATGCGTAAAAAGCTAACGGTTTCTTGACCTAGTTTTGCCTCGAGCCTTTGATTAAAGGCAAAGTAAAGATCAGGTACTTCGCTGTTGTAATTTGGGAGTTCCTGGTTTCTTAGCTTTTGTAGTTCGTCTAAAAGTCTTTCAATGTCTTTTTGATGCGCCTGAATTTTAGGATCTTTTAAGCGTTTTACGGTGCGAACGTGGGCGGTCATGGCATCTAAAAAATGACCTGCTAAGTGCTGCCGCGCAAAGCGGAAATCGGGCATCAGGACATGACGGCGGTAAGCTTCGTGAAATCTCATATTAGGAATAAAACCATTACAGACTTAGATTGCGTCATGAACAAACTCACTTTTCTTTGAGTTTTAAAAGCCTTGCTGCGTTATTACCAAAAATCTTGCGAATGTCTTCATCTCTAAAGTTAAGGGAGTAACAAGCGCGAAGTTGATCTTGCAAATAGCGCACCGAAAACCCTCTGGGGAAGTAGCTCGAGTCTGTTCCAAAGATGATGCGCTCTGGCCCCAAATTTTCATAAGCCTTGCGAAATAGGTCTTCTAAAGTCAGCGGATAGGGCATCCACTTCATCCACTGATTAGAGCCACTGGTATCAACATAAATGTTGGGCAAGCTCCAGCAGAGTGCCAGTACATCGGGCCAATGATTGACCCCAAAATGCGGAATGATAAAGGGAATTTCAGGAAAATCTCTGGCAACTTCAAATAACGACAGCGGGTTTAGGCGTGGGTGGTTAACAATGCCGCCACCCCGACCTAGCCAGCCAAAATGGATAAGCACAGGCAAGGTTTTTTCGGCACAAAATTCCCAAACGGGTCTAAGTTCTGGTAGCTCAAAAGGGTAATCAGTGCGTGGGCCAATAAGTTTATAACCTTTTAAACCCAGTTCGTTGACTGCTCTTTTAAGCTCGACATGGCAGCCAGGCTCGAGCTTGTGGTGCGCAAAACCCATAAATTTCTCAGGGTGCTTGGTGACAATACTGGCGAGTTTGTCATTGCCTTGACCGGTTACAAAGTTTATAGCCCGAAGCCCATAATGCTCGGTCTCGCCTAGCCAGCGCTGAATCATAAGCTCAACTTCCTCATCAGTTTTAGCGGCAGGTTCAGCTTTCTCGGTACTCCACTCAGCGCGCATACGCTCACCACGGTCACTGGCATATTGACCCAAAAGCGGACTTCTGGGCGTGGTGGCAGGCGGGTTGCCCAGAGAATTTTCGATAGGGAAATGAATATGAATATCAATGACGTTGAGATGCTCGTACATTAGCAGTGCTCGCTTTTAAAAGGTGAACTGGTAAACAAATGGTCCATAGGAAAGCATAACAGGTTCTCAGGCTCAAGGGTACTTGTGTTCAGCCTTTGAAAAGCAAAATACTAAGCTCGAGCTATATGCTTGACTAAAGCAAGTATATAATAGACAATGGCAAATGAGGTCAGTATGGCAGCTATTTTAGATGAGAGAGTACAGGCAATTAGACATTTCAACCGTTTCTTTACGCGGCAACTAGGGGTTTTGCGAGAGGGTTTATTACATAGCCCGTATTCTCTAACAGAAGCAAGAATTATTTTTGAACTGGCTAATCATGTAGGCGCAACTGCCTCGAGCCTAATGACAGAGTTAGGCTTAGATGGTGGCTATCTGAGTCGCTTACTAACCAGGCTCGAAGAACAAAACCTGATTGAAAAAACCCGCTGCGATCAAGATGGGCGTCAACGTCTCTTAAATCTGACAGAGCAAGGCAAAAAAGCCTTTGCACTTTTAGATAAGCGCTCGAAAGAGGAAATTGCTGAGTTGCTCACTGAACTTAATGAAACTGAGCAAATAAGACTCATCTCTGCTATGCAAACCATAGAAGAAATCCTGGATCATGGCTTTAAGTATGCCGAACCCTTCTTTTTGCGACAACATGAACCAGGAGACATGGGCTGGGTAATCAGACAACATGGCTTACTTTATAGTCAAGAATATAACTGGGATGAAAGTTTTGAAGCTTTGGTAGCCCAAATATGCTCGGATTTTATTAAAACTTATGACCCTAAAAAAGAGCGCTGCTGGATTGCCGATATGCAAGGTGAGCCTGTCGGCTCGATATTTTGTGTCAAAGCCAGTGATGAAGTCGCAAAATTACGTCTTCTTTTGGTAGATCCGAAAGCTCGAGGGTTAGGCCTGGGGTCTAAACTGGTTGATGAATGTATTCGCTTTGCTCGCCGAACAGGTTACAAAAAGCTCATGCTCTGGACAAATGATATTTTACTTCAGGCAAGGCAGATTTATATTAAGAAGGGCTTTAAGCTCCTACAAGAAGAAGCTCATCATAGCTTTGGTCATGACCTTGTGGGGCAAACCTGGGAATTAACGCTTTGAAGCTTAAAACCGAAACCCTAGCCAGCTTAGCAGCGGCTCTTGTTGGCATACAGGTAGGCTCTGCGATTGTTGCGTCTCGCTTTGTTATTGCTCAAACTCAGCCCGCATCTTTGGCCTTTATGCGCTATAGCATTGGTGCTCTTTGTCTATTGCCGTTCGTTCTTAGTAAGCCCAAACTTCATTTTGCAAGACGAGACCTAGTGCCGATAGCCCTTTTAGGCATCATTCAGTTTGGCATTGTCATAGCTCTCATGAATTATGCTTTGCAGGTTTTACCCTCGGCAAGAGTGGCACTTGTTTTTGCCACCCTACCTTTGCAAACCATGCTTATTGCGGCCTTGCTAAAACAGGAATCGCTAACCTTAAGCAAGACTTTGGGGGTTTTTCTAACCCTTTTGGGGGTTGGCTTAGCCCTGGGTGAACGAGCGCTGTTACCCGCGGGTAGTCAGGTCTGGACACGAGAATTAATGGTTTTGCTAAGTGCCTTTTCAGCCGCACTTTGTACTGTTTTGTATCGACCTTACTTAAAGAAGTATCCTGCCTTGCAAGTTAGTAGCTTTGGCATGCTTGCCTCGGTTATCTTCCTTGCTTTCCTTGCTGCCAGAGAAGGTTTTTTTCTTAAACTACCAAGCTTTACACCCTTGGGTTGGTTTGCCATTATCTTTGTGGGTATATCAAGTGGCCTTGGCTATTTTCTTTGGCTTTGGGCTCTCAATCATACTACGCCAACCAAAGTTACTATCTTTTTGGCGCTTAATCCTATTACTGCAACTCTTCTGGGCGCTCTTTTACTTGCTGAGAAGCCAGGCTTAGGACTTCTTTTGGGTTTACTGGCAGTTGTGTTAGGTTTAGTAGTGGCACATTTTAGGCAGAGTAAAGTCAAGAAAGGGTTTTGACTTAAGGTTTGTTTACAGGCTTATGCCTAAAGCAGGTATCATCTGGTCGGCTACATAAAGTCTTTAAAAAAACAGTGTCCTGAACGATAAATTTTTAGATGACACTGGAGCTTTTATCCTTTAGAGTGCTATAGCAATTCGCCATACAAATCCTCGTGCATCTTAATCACATTATCCAGACTAAAGAGCTTCATTTTTTCTTGTCCACGTAAGCCGAGTTCTCTAGCTTCCGTTGGGTGGTCGGCAACCCAGATAAGCGCTTTGGCTATTGCTTCAACATCACCAACTTTGGTCATAAGGCCGCAATTGTCTGCTAACAGGTCTTCAACCCCGCGAATTTCAGTCGAAATGACGGGGGTAGCTGCGCACATAGCCTCGAGCACGCTGCGAGGTAAACCTTCACGTTCTGAGGGTAAAAGCAAAGCATTTGAAGCTTTTAGCAAAACAGGAATGTCCCTACGGTAGCCTAGCATTTTAATTTGCCCAGTTAGACCCAAGCTTTCAGCTTGGTCTTGCACGTCTTCTTCTAAGGGGCCAACACCTGCAAAGGCATAAATAAGGTCTTTTCGACCCGTAGCTTTTAGAGCATTCAGGGCATCACGGTGACGTTTGCCGGGGTTAAACTCGGCAATCATTAAGATGAGTTTGTCAGTTTCCTTTAAACCTAGTTCGTTATAAATCGCATCGGTATCAGTCTTGGTGACATGAGCTGCGCGGTATTTTTCTACCTCTACGCCAATGCCGGGCATATAGAGAATGTGGTCATCGGGCACAATGTTTAAGCGTTTGGCGGCCTGCTCGTCCTCGTGGTTGATGACAACGAGTTTGTCTGTCCAGGGGCCGGCTATGCGCTCGAGCCTTTTGTAAACCTCATTAATGACGGGGTTAGCGCCCTTGTGAAAGTGAAACCCGTGCGTCGTATAAATAAGCTTGGGTCGGTTGGGCAAATCTTTTAGGGCGTAGCGCGTTACAAATGAGGCAATCGGGCTATGTACGTGAACCAGATCATACTTGCCCTGGCTTACCGCTTCTCTGACTTGTTTAGGGGCTTTGGTATAATTAGAAGGGCTAAAAGGGCTGCGCGTCCAGTTAATGGGCCAGATTTTATCAAAGATCTCTTCGCACTCATCCCAGCGGTTTTCGGGAGGCGCGGCAGGGCTCATCATGGCGTCAACTTGCCAGCCAAGGTCTTTAAAGTGGCGAGCAAAGGGCAGCAAAAAGCCGCGCATCATGATGGGTACGGTGGTGACAATAAGGAGTTTGGGCATAAGATTTAAGTAGCTAGTAAGATGGTTTCACTTTCAACTTACCTGCGTGATTCCTTTTTTAGCAAGTTGTTGACTATAGATGCTTTCCCATTTATCGACAATGCGCTCTATATCGTAGTGTTCTTTAACATAAGCGCGGCCTGCTTGTCCCATAGCTAAACGAGCTTCAGGACTTAAGGTTTGTAGCTCGAGCATAGCGTTTGCCAAAGTATCAGCATTTTGCGCAGGTACAATGTAACCTGTTTTGCCATCTTGCACCACTTCGGCATTGCCACCGACATCGGTAGCGACAATGGGCAAGGCGCTTGCGGCAGCTTCTAAAAGCACCATCGGCAAACCTTCCCAGGCAGATGACATGAGGTAAGCATCGACAGCGCTCATAAGTTCGGGTACGTCTTTACGAAGTCCTAAAATCTCTACGTCTGGCTCGAGCCCATA
>JAHEBB010000267.1 GCA_024642575.1 Trueperaceae bacterium
TAGTTACAACTCAGTTGCAAACTATAGTCCCCAGCTCTCCCCTTTTCTTTATAATCAATTCGGTCATCAGAGTATTGCCGAAAATTGCGCACTCTAATTTTATAGCTACCAGTTGCCGAAAGCGTCTCACTCTCAAAACTTGGTAATTTCTGAGTTTCTTGTTGAAAAATAATACGGTCACCCGCAGGTTCATAAAGCTCGAGCGCAGTTAAAAGATAATCTCCTACGGGCGTAACTTCCGCAGATATTTTTTGCCCTGCGCTTAATTCAATAGTAAAATCCTGAAATTCAAAATTTTCACTAAAGGAAGCGGAAAGCGTTTGCCCACAGCTTGCTTGCTTAATGATGGTTTCTTTAAAAAGGCTCGAGCAGCTACTAAGCAAAACCAGACTCGAGATTAAAAAGCCTATCTTTAAATGACCAAGGTGATTTTTAGAGATGATGTTATTCATAATAAATCTAAACTTAGTGTAGAGCTTTTTTATCAAAATGAAGGTGCCGTTGCAACTTTAAAGAAACACCCTCAGACTCTTCAAGTTTTTTGTTTAACGAATCCATGTCGCACATCTAACACAAATACCTTATTATTTAAGGTATCTTTTATTTATGATACTTTTAAACCTTCTTCTTACCTTATCGGCGTTTGTTAGTATCGTTGTTGCTCTTAGTTTGGCAGCCTGGCTGAATGATCACTTGGCAAAGCTTTTCAAACCTAAAGAGGCCAGCAAAGCCAAATCTCTAAGCCATTCTGATTGGCAGCCTCTTCCACCTAGCCCAGCTAACCAGGCGAAAGTTACCGATGAAAAAGTCATTACCTTTCGCCCCGTTTTGCACAGTGCTACCCCTTCAGAGTCTTATCGCAAGGCGGCCTGAAACAAGCTTTGTGTTTCCAGATCAGCGCAGCCTGATGACCTTAATAATTTGTCTGTAAAACGTAGTGGTTCTGTTTGCTTGATAGTATCAGAAAGGGTATTTGTTAGGCTTAGTGAGAATGTGTGAGCTAACCCTTGACGCTTTTATATTTATCAAATCAGTTCATTCCTTTTGAATAATACGCGCGCTAAACTGCCTGTATGATTGAGCAATCCATAGCTGAAACCGTTCTTAAAATTCCCCTTTTTTATGGCGCAACCTTTGCTGAACTTTATGTTGAGCGCTGGCGAAAGCGTGTCATTCGCAATTTAAACCGAGAAGTTAAAGAAGCAACCAGCAGTATTGAGTTGGGAGCAGCATTGCGTTTGTTTTATGGGCAAGAAGTCGTTTATGCCTATACCAATGACCTATCTCTTGAAGCTTTAACTGAACTGGCTGAAACCCTCGCCAAACTTAAGGGTGAAAAGGGCAAAGTTGATGACAAAGGTATGGGGGGACTAGATTTTAGAAAAGAAAGCCACACCAGCCTTCATGCCCCCAAACTTCCTTTTGAGAGTCAAAATAAACGCTACAGGCTCGAGCGCCTCTATGAAATTGATGCAGCCGCCCGCCTATCTGGCGATATTAAACAGGTAGAAGCAGGCTACATTGAGTGGGAGCAGGATGTTCTGGTGGCAAACACCGAGGGCATTTGGGCAGAAGACCGCCGCGTACGTAGCCGCGCCATTGCGCAAGTCATTGCCAGCAATGCTCAAGATACGCAAACAGGAACGAGTGCCCCCGGTTTGTCTATGGGGCTCGAGCTTTTTGAGCGCTTTAGCCCTGCATCTATTGGTAAAAAAGCTGCCGAGCAAGCTCTAACCAATCTGGCTGCCAAAAAAGCCCCTGCTGGGCCTATGCCTGTGGTTATTGGCAACGCCTTTGGCGGAGTTATTTTCCATGAAGCCCTAGGTCACTTGCTTGAAACCACCTCGGTCGCCAAAAAGGCCTCTGTCTTAAGTGACAAGGTGGGTGAGCAAGTCGCCAGCGAAACCGTCACCTATATTGATGATGGCACCACAAAACACGGTTGGGGCTCTTCAGAGTTTGATGATGAGGGTATGAAAACTGAGCGCACCACCCTGATCGAAAAGGGCGTCTTGAAATCTTATATGGTTGACAAGCTAGGTGCCATGAAAACAGGTTACCGCGCCACGGGTTCAGGTAGGCGTCAAGACTACACGTTTGCCCCTACCTCGCGTATGAGAAACACCTTTATTGCTCCAGGTGATACGCCCAAAGAAGCTCTATTTAAGGATATTAGCTACGGTCTTTACGCCAAAGATATGGGCGGTGGTCAGGTGAAACCTGGCTCAGGTGAGTATAATTTTGCGATTAAAGAAGGCTACATTATTCGTAACGGCGAAATTCAAGAAGCCGTGCGCGGCGCTATGCTGATTGGCAAAGGGCCAGAAAGTATTAAAAAAATTGTTGCTGTTTCAGATGATCTGGATGTCGGCCCGGGCATGTGCGGAAGTATGTCAGGTAGTCTTCCGGTTGAGGTTGGTCAACCTCATCTTTTGGTAAGTGAGATCATTGTAGGAGGTGAGGCATGAAACGCTTAAGCATCGCAGAGGCTCATGACTATATCGTGCAAAAAGCCCATGCTGATGGGGTAGATGCTGAAGTTCTGGCAACCGAGGAGCGCAAACTCACCTTAGAATCTTTCGAGCTCGAGCTTTCGCAAATTACCCAAGCAAGTCAAGGTGGCCTTGGTATAAGAGTGGTAAGTCAGGGGAAAACAGGTTATGCCTCCACTGAAGAAATCAGCCAAGAGGCCCTCGACTGGGCTTACACCGAAGCCAAAGAAAATGCTGCCTTACAAACAGAAACGGGTGGCTTTATTCCTGTGGGTCAAGCACTCGGCTATAAAGATCTACTAAGTGAGGGTTTAAGTGCCCCTATTGAAGAAAAGGCTGAAGCAGCGCTCGAGCTAGAAAAACACCTTCGCGCAGACAAGCGTATGCAGCAAGTCGCTGTCAACCGCTACACCGAAACCGAAACCCAGGTTTCTTTAAGCTCAACCCAAGGTACCAAGGGTGGCTACCGAAATGGTTACAGCGCCCTCATGTCATCCTTTATTATGCGTGAAGGTGAAAGTTTAAAACAGGCTTTTGATTTCCAGCTTGAAAAGGATTTTCACGCTTTAGAACCTGGAAAAACGGCTCAGGAAATGATCGATAAGGTTGCCAGGCAGTTAGGGGCCAAGGGTTTAAAAACGGGGCGTTACACCGCTTACTTTGAACCTAAAGCCTTTACCCAACTTATGGGTCTGGTTTTATTTATGCTTAGTGCTAAAAGCGTCATAGAAGGCAAAAGCCGTTTTGCCGATAAACTAGGTAAAGCTGTAGCCTCTGATCTCGTAAATCTTATTGATGACCCTGATTTACCCGAAGGCAAAGCTAATCAACCCTTTGATAGCGAAGGCACCCCCACAAAGCGTCTCGTCTTGGTAGAAAACGGCATACTGAAGAGTTTTTTACATAACAGTCAAACTGCTAAAAAACTTGATCAGAACAATACAGGTCATGCGGAACGAAACTACAAAGGCACGTTAGGCATATCAACTTCAAACTTTTTTATGGCACCGGGTCAAGGTCTTAAGCCCACTAAAGGCATCATCGTAACTGATCTTATGGGGGTTCATGCGGGGGCGAATCCTATTTCAGGAGATTTTAGCTTGCAAGCCTTTGGCTTAAAAGTGAGTGCGGATGAAACAGAGCCTGTTGAAAATTTTGTCATCTCGGCTAATCTGCTCGAGCTCCTTAATAAGATTAGTGGCCTGGGTGACAGGCTCGAGTGGCACCCCGGTAACGGCATGATTGGCAGTCCGATGGTCGAAGTTCAGGATTTATCGTTTGCAGGGTCTTAAATTTCGAAGTATGTAAACAGCTAAACGAGAGATAGGTTTTCATTATCTCTTTGAAACGGTAATGAAAACCTATTTTTTGTGATAACTTATACCAATCTGAAAGAATAATGTCACAAAACTGGATCTGTCAGAGCTTACTCCCCCAGGTCGGAATCATAAATGTCTTACGACATTTATGATTCAGCTCAGTATTACCAGCGTTTTAAACCTGCAATACCCTGCCACTCTTCAACTTGCCAACCTTCGGCATCCTTAGACACATAGGAAAGTTTAGCGGCATGCTTTTCTACAAGTTCGGGGAGAATTTCGCTTAGCAAAAGCAGAGAATGCTCTTGATTTGGGCAATGATTCGCCATGCCCGAAAGGGTGGTTGCAACATACCCTGTTTCACTACAGTGATAGACAGTATGATCAAATTGATCAAACACCGTAATGAGTGCCAGGCGTCCTTCTTGCAGCGCTTCTAAACAAGGCTCGAGCCCATAAATACCTTGTTCTTTTAGCTTTGCGCTAAGCTCCCGCTCTAAATCTGCCCGATGTTTTTTAATGCTAGGTTTTACGAGTTCCAGGATTTCTTCTGCACTAGCATTTGAGTTTAAGGGCTGAGGCAACGTGCCTACCATCATTTGAGCAAGGGCAGGGCTTAAACCCCGCTTAAAATCTTGTACATAAGCTTCAGGGCCCATAAGCAATAGGTATCTTGCATTATTTTTAGCTACTGCTTTTTTCAAGATGCCATGCACTGTTTTATAAAAACGGTGAGTCCAGTCTTCTTTCCGATGCTCAAAATGATCCTTACCACTGCCCCCTCGAGCCGCGACCCCTTGAACCACGCCGACATTTGACTCAGTCAATTCACGCCACTGTGCATAATCTATGGTTCTAATAGCATCTTGCAGTTCGCTAATTTCCCCAAAGAACACTTCAAAGTATCGCCAGCGCTCCTGATCTATAAAGACCACAGCGTAACGCTCCTGAGAATCCACAAGGTGCAATAAAGGAAGCACAAAAGGCTTCCCCCAACGCGCCAAGGCACCCGTTTTGCTAAGCATAGGAAGATCTAAGTTCAAAACATAATAGTTAAAAAAGGTTTCGAGATCTTCGCCCGCAAAAAGCACCGCCGTGTGCCCCTGAGGTAAACCCATACTGAGTTTTAATTTTTCTATCAGAGCCTGGGCAAAAGCTTTGGGAATAGTCAAGCGCTCGAGCTCGGCTTTTGCTCTATTAAGAACAGCAGCCCGACTGTTATCCTGTTTGGCTGGATTTATATCAAGGTAAAGTGTCAACAAAGGTTCACGCTGAGGTGCAATGACTGTCCTGATATAATGAATTGTTTCTTTGCTAAGCATATAGTCACCTCATCTAGGACTGAAATCTTCCCTATCTAAGGATAAAAGACCAGCTGGGCAAAAGCATCCTTGAAAAACTGACAGGGCGTGTCAGCAATCAATGACCAAAGCTAATTTATAAAGAGCCGCCAAAAACTAAACGGATGGATGCTCAAAAACCCATTTCATTAACCCTGCTCGCGTCTTTATGTCTAGCTTCTCTGCGGCACGCTGCCTATACGTTGCCGCTGTTTTAGCACTGATTGATAGCCTTTCACCAATTTCCTGAAAGGTTAAACCTTGAGCCATCAAATCAAGAACTCGAGCTTCGCGCTTGGTTAATTCCAAATTTTTAGATGGTCCATTTTTCTTAAGCTCTTCTGCCAATTGCATATGGTATTTTGCGGGCAAATAATAGCGCCCTTGTTCAACTTCGCTAACGGCTTTTAAAAGCTGCTCAGCAACATTGGCCTTGGCAATATAGGCCATACCCCCTACGCTCAAAAATCCCCGAATATGCTCTGGGTCATCATAGAGAGATAAAGCAATCAGTTTGATGTGTGGGCTGCTCTCACCCAAACGCCTGGCAAGTTCAATGCCATCTATATCAGGCAAGGATAAGTCCAAAATGGCAATGTCTGGATTTAACTCGGGGAGTTTTTTTAAAGCCTCGGTGGCGTCACTGGCTTCACCAACAACATGAAAGGTGTCCTGAGTATCTAGCAGCGTTCGAATACCAGCTCGAACCGTTGGGTGATCATCTACCAAAAAAAGGGAAATTTGACGCACTTGCTTAGTGGGATGGTAAGTAGGTAAAACTGACAAAACTTGTATTTGCATGGCTACCTCGCAATCCTGAGTGCCTCCCGAGCATCATGCGCAATTCGTCAAAGTCTTAAGGCGTATCCAAATGACTTTGACAATTTGTTAGCTTATTTTAGCGACCTCTGCTAGTCTTTAAAAGATTAAAAAGTCCTTAGTCTGTACTTAACATTTCGCTGTGAATAAAATGCTTGTCCTTAGGGTGCTGAAGTCTCGTCTAAAGATAGCTGAAATAGCACCTAAAAAGGTGATTTCCTGACTGTAAGGTTAGTATGACAGGTCTTGTAAGCTTCTTGCGGATGTTTATAGACCCCCTAAAGAACATAATAAATCTAGAGTCATTAGAACTCAAAAGGAGGTCCCTATGACTTCAACTCGCTGGCAAGATTGGGTAAATATAGCCGCAGGTCTTTGGTTGATCCTATCCAACTGGCTGTTTGGGTTTTCCCCTACTGGGGCTACCTTCTGGGTTTTTGCCATTTTAGGCTTTGGCATTGCTTCACTGGCCATTTTTAACCTCATGGTTCCAGGCAGTCAGCGCTTGGAGTGGGTAAGTGTTTTACTCGGTTTTATTGTCTTTGTCACACCCTGGTTTTTCAGCTTTGGCTTTATGCAACGCTGGAATGCTTGGATCATAGGTGCAGTCGTTGTTACGTTTGCACTATGGGAACTTGCCAAACCCAGTCAAAAACAAAAACCTCATCCTGTTTAAATCCAAAGCCCAAACTTGCCACTCATCCTTATACGCTCGAGCTGTTTAACAGCAAATATAGCGTATATCAAGAGGCTAAAAGGAGTTTCATCCAGATTAGATCATTAAAGGAGATGATATGAAACGCTTTACCGTGTTATTACTCAGTTTAGTTTTAGGTAGTCTAGGCATTGCCTTTGCCCAACGCTTCGCCGGTATACCTTACCTTGCAACCGATGTTGAGTTTACTGATAAGGGCTTTAACTACACACCCGACGATAATAATACCGATGCAGATTACGGTTACATTCACCTAAGTCGCTCAGAAGATGTGGTTATGGTTACCTTAAATGATACTGCCGAAGGTGGCATCAAACTCAGCTTTGACGAAATCACAGAACTTGACAAAGATAAAGTCAAAGATGGTGATTTCAATCAAGACTTTGTTAACACTTACTACCAAGAAGCAGCAGGTATCGAAGTAGGTAACCTTAGCATCGACATTGCTTTCCAAGATGCTCTTTTGGAAGATGTTACAAACTACTTCATAGACCAACTCGTAGCCATGAACTTTAACCCTGTTGATGTTGGTGGTACCGCTAATACCTACGCTTTTGATTGTGGTTGTAATGTAAACGCTCGTTACCACTTAAGGGCAACCTTTACGCAACTTGGTAGCACCGTTTATGCTCACTTAAGTGTTGTTTTATAAACCTTAGGTTTCATAACAGACTAGGCCGATTTTTAAGATCGGCCTAGTCTGTTCAGCGTACACTTGTTTTTTAAAATGACATTTGAATTTCAATTGCCAAATCATTTACTCGACTGTTACAGATTTGGCCAAATTGCGAGGCTGATCAACATCCAGACCTAGACGGTGGGCAGTTTCATAAGCCAGGAGTTGCATCGCAACTACATTGATAATGGGGGAAACAAGTTCGTGCGTTTTGGGTACATTGATGACATAATCGGCGTGCGTTTTTATGTTTTCATCTTCAGGATTGGCCAGAGCAATAACAATGC
>JAHEBB010000801.1 GCA_024642575.1 Trueperaceae bacterium
TATTTAAGATGCTTTCTATCAACTTTTACCCCACTCTCTAAAAGACTCGAGAAAAGCCCTCTTGCCGCTCGAGCCCTGCATAACCGCTTTCCCAATCTGGTAAATACTCTCAATCACTTGCTTACCCCACTTTCTGCTAAACTCATCTCACAACTTCCCATCTAGGGACCGAAGCTCCAAACTCTGGAGCTGACTACATAAACGCTTACACTATTCGTTTCCAGTGAGATTCCAGTCAATGCTCAGAAGCTTGGAGAAACTCTAATTAACTAACCCTTTTGCTGAGTGTGCCTATGTTTATGGATATAGTGTTTTGAATACTTTTCTCCTTTACTCCGACGAATACACTTTGATGCTGTAGTTTAACTTATTTTAAGTCTGCTAATTCAGGAAGCCTAAAATCCCTGATAAAGACTATTTACACTTAGCTCTAGCCCTAAGCATGGCAGGGTAAGGCTGTCTCCTGCTTCATAAACTTCATAGCGCCAAGAGTTGTTATCATGTCTGCGGTAGACCTCTAAGCGTTTGAGATGCTGATTAATAAGTATATAAGCTTGTAAGCTTTCAAATAGCCGGTAATTGGCAAGTTTTTCACCACGGTCTATAAGCTCGGTACTATCTGATAAGACTTCGGCAATGAGACAAGGAAAGCGTTTAACCAGCGGGTGATCATCTTCAGGGTTGCAAACGACCAGAACATCTGGATAATAAGCATGGTCATTGACCGTACGTACCTTTACATCTGACATGAGAACGCGGCAGCCTGAGGGATCACTAACAGCAAGCAGTTTGGCAGCAAGTGCTAGCGCCAGTCTATTGTGTTTTTCGGTTGCCCCTGCCATAAGGAAAAGTTGGCCCTCTACAAACTCATGCTTATCACTCGAGCTTTCTTCAAAAGCCAGATAATCTTCAAAGCTTAGTCCTGTTTTAACAGGTGGCAAGGGACGTGACATAGGTTAATTTACTACAAAAGTATGAACACTATTGTGAATCTCTTGTATGGAAGCTCGAGGGTCTTGGAGTTTTAGATTATCTCCACCATCCCAAAGCCTTGTGCATTCTTTCCTCCAAAACCAACGTCATAGGCCAGTTCAAAATACGCTTCAGGTAAACTTGCTTCAAATAGACCTTGATAGGCTTCTAAGATAAAGCCCTTGTACCTAATAACCTTTTTGTCTTTTGGATTTGTTTTTAGAGGATTAATATAGCTGTCTTTTAAAGCTTCCTCTGGGTTTTCTTCCCAGTTAAGTGCTCTGGCTTTTTTAGCCAGATTAGCCAGGATAAGTCGGTTCCAGTCTTTTTCATAAGGGGCATAGTAATGGGTCAGTTTGCTGCCATCTGGCTTATTAAAGGTGCTGTAAATAGTTATGGGTGAAAGGGTTTTAAGCTTAATGACAGGCTGATACTCTGGAGGTTTTAGTATCTCAACCCCTAAGACTTCAAGCTCATTGTTACCAAGCCGAACCGTATGACTTTTTAGCAGATGCTCTGCCAGGCTTGAAAGGATTTGATGATTGCTGCTGGCAAGCTGAAAACTTAAGGAACTGGTAAAGCTAATAGTGCCTTTTTTAGGCTCGAGAGTAAATTTTCCACTGAGCCTGGAGAAGGTAAACATTTTAAAGGTTCTTTTGGCAAAAGTGTAAGCTTCATCATGTAACCAGTTAGCTAGGTTAGGCTCGAGCTGACTGTAAATGAACCCTTGTACAATATGGTTGTGGTGGATTGGCAAGTGAATTGGGGTCGGCTTATTAAAGCTTAGTCTAAGTCGCATTACATCCCCGATAAATCTCCATTTAAAAAGAATACCAAGAAACCAATGGAATGATACTGGTTTAAAGACATGCTATTTTTTTGTTTTAGTCAGCAAGCAAACTAGCTCGAGGCACAAAACATCCTCAAGTGACACTCGCTTCAAATTTTATTCAGAGGTCAACCCCAGAAATCAAGAGCCTTTGTCACTAAGTCTAAGTTGTTAAGGTTAGTTAAGCCTTAATAGCACCCCCAACCCTAACAGGCGGTGTCCTCTTAAGCTCCTCCCAAACTGGCCACTCCTTAAGCCGAGAAACAAACAAAGCCCCAGCAGACTTAGCAAAGCCTTCAAGCTGAT
>JAHEBB010000802.1 GCA_024642575.1 Trueperaceae bacterium
GACGGTATTTCACCCGAATGATACCGCGATGGGCGGTCTCGTTAAACGGGTCAAGCCCATGTAATTTATGCCAGAGACTAAGCGCTTCTTCATAGTCATGTTGGGTTTCTAGCTCGAGGGCTTGTGCTAGGAGTGCCTCAGCAAAAAGTTGGTTTACAAAGTCTCTTTCTGCTGAAAGAGAGTCTTGAAATTCAGTAGCGTTTTTGATTTCAAGGTTGTAAAGAAGCTGGTGCTTGCTTTGCCCTGAGTAAAGATCTAAGGCGTGGCTGAAATTTCTTGACTTTATGGATGCTTTGAAAGCATCCAGATCGGTTTTGGCAATAATACCTACGGCATGGTCGCTTTCATTTAGCCAGCTTTTACCACCTGCGAGATTACGCAACTGTCTAAGGGTAAGTCTTAAATTTTGCTTTTGACTTTGCGGCCAAAGCAGGCTTAGCAAATCCTCTTTAGGGACAGTGCGACCTACGATAGCCAAATAGCACAAAAGCGCTAAGGCTTTTTGACTGGGAGGCTCGAGCGGCTTATCTTGCCAAGATATTTTTGGTTCTCCAAAAAGAATTACGCTAAGGCTCGAGTCTCTGGGCAGTGAGCCATTCATGAATATATGAAACTGAGTTTAGCAAAAAGCTTGGCTACACGGAAGAGATATCGCTCAAATTAACTAGTTGGGTTTTTAGCGTGTCTAAACGATTTGCGGTAACATTAAGCTTTACTTCTTGGGCTAAAAAATAGGCACGTTCAAGCAGAAATTGAGCATAGTCAAAGTTCTTATCAGCATAAGCAGCACTGTAGGCAGCCTCAAAAATACTTACTAGCCCTTCTTGCTCTATAAGGCTCGAGCTTAGGCACCTCTCTTTTGACCAATGAATATAAGGATGTACGTAGCTTTGCACCACTGACCAGGCTTTAGATTTAGACAATGCTTGGGCCATAAGTCCTTCTGCTAATAGGCTGTCAAAGGAAGTCAGAATAGCCAAGGCTTGGTCTAGCTCACTGTCGTCAATATGCAACTGAGCTTTTCGGCAAACTAAGATTTCATCATTTTGGTAATGAGGCTCGAGCAGGTAAAAGCTAGATTTGTCAATATCTGCCCGTAATTGATCAAAGAGTGAAGGCTGTTTAAGCTCATGAAGCTTGACCGTTTTAGGTTTTTTGCTCAACAGTGGTACGAGAGTGTCTGGATTCATGCGACCTAATTTCTAGTTGTTTCGGAAAAGGCAGCTTTCCGATGGTGACCCTAGTATTAAGATTTATTAGGCGTGTTTAGTCGCGGGTTTAGTTGCACATATTTTTTAGCTGAAAAAGTAGATATCTAGCAAGTCATGATTTAGTGGAGTCTTTAAATATTCCATTATTAAGACCAAAAAGCTGAGACGTGTGTCTGATAAAGTATGTTTAATAGGTTATGAAGCCTAAAAATTAAACTCAAAATAAGCTAGAACAGAACCAGGGATTGCCAAAGGGAAACCTTTTCACTTTTTACTATAGTCGGGGTTAAAACTTTTTAGAGGATTTGCAAAATCGTTTAAAGTTAACTGTTGGCTTCTTTACAATAAAGTGGTTAGGGACCTAGCTTGGATCCAGAGCGTTTAGCCCTAGTAAACATGAGTTATCGAGAAATTGAGATGACAAAAACATGACCTCCTAAGTAAAAAAGAGCAGAAAGATACAGGCTTAGTCTAATAGGGCTAAGCCTTTCTACTGCTATTTCTCAGATTGATAAATTCTGAACTAAAAGACTGGTTATTAAGATATTTTTGATGACGAATGAGCAAGAGGTGCTGTAGCAATGCAGCACCTCTTGCTCGTATTTGCTTTGCTTTAGTTCGCCTTTTGCTTCAGAATTCCATCCTAAACTGCTTTTCTAGAGTTTTAGGCGGTCTCATATTTATTCAAAGCTAAACCCCATGGACTCGAGCGTTTTTTTAAGCTCAGGGCGACTTGGTTTTTGTAACCGGTTAGCGATGGGGCCAGACCAAGCATCTATGTCAAGATTTCGACCTAAACTTTCGTAGTGTTTGGCGAGCTCCTGATCATGAGCTTTTATTGCCTCAGCCATGCCAGAGCTTTGATAGCTCTCATAGTGAATGACAAGCTCACTTG
>JAHEBB010000803.1 GCA_024642575.1 Trueperaceae bacterium
AGCAAGGTAGGGCGCAAACCAAGGGTTTCCAGATCAATGTTTTCTTTTGGATGTTCAGAAGCGCTGGTGGCACGCTCGAGCCTCTCATCATCAAAAGCTTGCAGCTCGCCTGCCAAACCCGAAACGATTCCAGCAAAGGTCCTGGCATCCAAATCAAAGAGTCCTTTAACCCGTTCGCGAATGGCACTCTCAGGATGCTTATGAAAATAAGACTGAATCGCCGTTCTTCCTTGACTTAAAAGTCTAAAGAGTTTGCCTAAGCTTGGGCTTGACCCTTGCGCCATACCCATGAGTAAGCCGATTAACAGCAGGCGTTCTTGTTTGCGGTAAAACTCTGCCCCCTCATGGCTTGAGGCTGGAATGATCATGTCAGCCACTTCACTAGCGCCTGCTAAGGTACCTGTAGCTTTGAGTAGCGGCAGACGCATGGTGTGCTCGCCATAAGGCAAAAAGAGCTGAATATCATGTCCTGCCTGAGCAAAGACAGCCACCATGTCAAAAAAGCCAGACGAGATATCCGGGTATTTTAGGTCTATAACGATGGCACTTACACCGTCTCTTGCATCCATCAGCAAATTGGGTTTGTGATAGCCAGTGCTCTTGCGCGCGCCTGTTGCGCCTATGACTAGAGTGTGAGCGCAGCGTAAACGTTCAGGAAGCCTAAGGAGTTTGCCCTTGGTGCTAAGCCCCAAATAACCGCGCTGTGGGCTCGAGCCTTCCCCTTTTAGGTACAGTTTCAGGTCTTTTGGGGTTGACCAGCTTGCCCCTACGGTTGATTTTGGCTTGAGAGGATTATCCGATAAAACAGCAAAAAGGGCACTCATCCATAAAATCCCTAAGGTAGCTAAGGGCAGCTGTAAAGGATAGGTTTGGATAAATACGGTTGCAAATACTTTTGTGCAGTCCCCACTAGCTAAGCAGCGCACTAGAAACAGCAAGTCAGTGCTATTGGTTTGGTCAAAAAATGTGTCCCAGCCAGCTAACCTGAGGTTAGTTATTATGCCTACTGAAGTTATAAATGCCTGATAACTACTCCAGCCAAACAAAACCATAGCTAGTAATAGGAAAAGCCCCTTAAGAATCTGATACTTCTGTTTCACTCGTCCTAGTAAATAACGAATGCATTTCTATCTTTCTTCGTTTTTACCTTCGAAATTGTTATTTCAATTGAATGACTCTATTAAATTTAGGCAATACCTGGCTACTTATTTCTCGAGCCTCCTGCCTTGGGTGAAGGTGGAGGGCTCGAGCTTGAAGGAGCTGGTCCTTTACCTGATTGGCTCTGTGATGGGTAACCTCGACTCCCCCCTGAAACTCTGGAAAGTCCAAAGGCAGTCGCTGCACTCGCCCCAATCCCTCCGATAAAACCACCTACGAAACCCGGCAGGTTCATCAGCAAATAAACCCCCACCAGCATGCCCACAATGAGCGCCACTAAGCTTAATAACCAACCAAGCAATAGGCTAACAATCCCGCCCAATGCACTAAGCATCGAATCAGGAATCCCTTGCAGCCAGTTTTGCCATTGGGCAATGCGCCAGGCTTCGGCACCAGAAGGTAGGGCCAGCGCTTCAGCTGCGTCACTAAATTGGCTTAATGCATCTTGCATATGGGTACTCATTCGCTCTAAAGGTTGAACCATCCCCAGATCAACAGCAATGCCAAAGATGATGGGCAGAAAGATCACGGTGAATAAGGCAGCTAAGTACATACCCAACCAGCGACTTATCCATGACGCGCCATTAGGTAAGAGGGTAAGCGCAGCAGCTAAGGGTAAAAACAACATGCTGAGTAAAACCGTAAAGCCAGACGCATAAACCAAGGCAGCGTACATACCAAATAAGGGAAAGAATAAGAGCAGAACGCCACTCATGTAACCACTGGCTCGAGCCGCCAAGCTCGAGCTACCCGTTCCTATAAGGGTGGTTATCGCCTGGCTACTCTTACTGGCAAGCTGCTGACCTGTAAGTTTAACCACGGCACCTGCCGCAAAAAAGGGTGCCAGCAGTAAAGCAACATTATCCGCAGACTCAAGGAGTTCGGTTTCAACCTCCCCAAACAAAGAACTGCTCCAGCTAAAGGCGGCCACCCAGGTTCCGTGCAAAG
>JAHEBB010000804.1 GCA_024642575.1 Trueperaceae bacterium
CAGAAGTGAGCGGGGGGGAAAGGTCTCGCTCTGGTCACCGTGGCAAGCTGATCTCTTGCTCGAGCGCGACCTTAAAAAAGGTGAAATTTGGGAATTACTAGGGCCTGAGTAATTGAATAAGGGCAAAGTCTCAGCTATCCCTCAGTGGTACAGCATTTTTTTCAAGCCTTCTTTTCATCGTTCAAGGCCCTCGACATAGACGTAGTAGGCACCCTGTGTTTCACCCTCAGCATCTTCAAAGGTAGCACTTAGCCAGCCGGTAAATGGCGAAAGCTCGAGCTCAAAGACAATTTCTCGATCAAACTTTGAGACAGCCCGAGTCAAGCTTTTATCAGCAATTTTTAAGTTTGCTTTTGTTGCTTTTAAGAGAATGTGCTTACCACTCACACCATGCCGTTTATTTATAGCCAAATTCTCAGCCTGCGGAATAGCAATTATAGGCAAATCAAGTTCTTCTGGCCAACGCCTGAGCGAAAAGCGAAAGTGCCCTGCTTGCTCAACCTCTACAGCCCAGCTGCCAGTTGTTTTAAGCGCCTCTAAAATATGAGGTTGATCCCAGGCAATATCCCCCATGACATCCATAGCATCTAAGCGTGTAGGGTTTTCAGCAGCGTCGCCCAGAAGGTGCGGGCAGGGTTCATGCAAGGCTGGGGAAACTTCTTCCCAAAAAGAAGTGTGCGCAAGTCGTAGTTGCGCTACAATATCAGGTCGCTTTTTACTTAAATCATGGCGCTGTTCAGGGTCAGCCTGAAGATCGTATAGTTCCTTGCCTTTTATCAACCTCCATTTATCTTTTAGTACCGCACACTTCCACTTTTCGGGCGGCGTCATACTCTGAGTATTTTGCATAAAAAGGGTTCTTTTCTTAAAATCTTGTGTCTCACCTTTTAAGCTTGCGGCAAAACTTAGACCGTCAAAATGAATGGCTTGGGGTAGCTCGAGCCCGCACAAATCAATAAAAGTCGGTAGCACATCAACATGACTCAGCAATTCATTCACATCATGGTTTTGCAAACCCAATGCAGGGCAAGACAAGAAAAAGGGTACGCGGTGTCCGCCTTCGTAATAAGAGGCTTTCATGCCACGCATACCTGCGTTGTAACCTGCTGTGACAAACCCATCAGCATCTAACTTTGCACCACCTGAAGAGCCATTGTCGGTCATAAAAATTAAAATGGTGTTGTCAAGCAAGTTTTGGGATTTTAGAAAAGACTCGAGCCTGCCAAAATTCTCGTCAATATTGCTAATCATGCCATAAAATTCAGGCTCGACAATCTCAGGATGATGGCGGTACTGCTCAGCATATTTACTCTCTACAAAATAAGGCGTATGGGGAGCGTTGGTTGAAATAAAAGCAAAAAATGGCTTATCTTTAACGTCGTTTATAAACGCCATGGCTTCATCAAACCAGATATCGGTGCAGTAACCTTCGTGGGTTTGGGGTTCTCCGTTGTGAAAATAAGTGTCGTCAAAATAGTTGTTTCCCCAGTAGTCAGGCACTTGCCCAATACCACCACCCTTGTGCGCCACGACTTTATCAAAACCTCTATCTTGCGGGCGATAAGGGTAAGTATCCCCTAGATGCCACTTGCCAAACAAGCCTGTAGCATAGCCATTATGGCGAAAAACATCTGCCATCGTCACTTCACCCCGCTTCAAAATAGAGCGACCCCAAGCAGTTGCCCAGGCACCATTTCGCAAGGGGTAACGCCCTGTCATAAGCGCACCACGGGTAGGCGTGCATAGCGGTGATACATGAAAGTCATGACAGCGCACTGCTCTTTGACTAAAGGCGTCAATACAGGGCGTTTTTAGCCAAGGGTTACCTGTACAGCCAAGGTCAGCGTAGCCTTGATCGTCAGTCATGACTAAGATAACGTTGGGGTAAGGCTTCATTGTGACCCGACCCAGTCTGACTTGCGGAACAAATCCAATTTCATCCCCTTGTTTGTGCGCAGTTCTTCGAGCATACTTAGGCAGTTATTATCTTTTATAGTTCGTCCTTCATCGTCGTAAGAGGTCATTGTAAAGTGGTTGATTTGTTTGGATGAAACCATGAAATCAAGACCGTGCGTCGCCATTACCTGAGTCATAAGACCAAAGG
>JAHEBB010000268.1 GCA_024642575.1 Trueperaceae bacterium
AAGTCAGTAGGATGCAGGATTTTCATTGGGTACCTCCTGCTACCAAAATAAGGCTTTTTTGCTGCTGAACTAAGCGCTCATATCCGACCCTTTTGTCAGAGAAATACCGGTACCCAAGTCGAGCATTGTCTGACAAAAAATAGAGCTGGATAGTTTAGCGAATACGCGCCAGCCCTGAGTCATACTTTGGCCTTAAAAAAAAGAATGCCACTAGGGCATTCTTGCTAAGTCATTGAATAAGCGCTGAGTCTAGCCCAGTCTTGGTGGGTAAACTGCGATTTCTCTTAAACTACCGCCTTCGCCGGATAAAGCTGCACTTACAAAGGCTTTAGCAATGGCTTTAGGGCTGATAAGCTGTGAAGCTTTAACCGTTGCATGCTGGCGATTAAACAGGGTATCAACGGGGCCCATAGGGAAGACAATCGAGACATTAATCCGTGATTCTTCTAGCTCACTATCAAGAGAGCGTAAAAAGGCAGCGACAGCACTTTTGGCAGCAGCAAAGAGGCTCGAGCCTTTTTGACCCTCACCCGCAATTTCTTGTGAAGCAATCCCGGCAATGAAGGCTTCATCCTGGGTTAAAAGCTCAGGCAAAATAGCCTTTACCGCAAAAAAGAGCGTTTGAATATTGGTATTAAAAGCAAGATTATAATCATCTTCGCTAACATCGCTCAGATTGCCGTGGACAATATCACCGACCAGATGAACGAGTCCATCAATACGACCTGTTTCGTGTTTTATTTTTTCAAACGTTGTTTTGGTGGTTTGTAAGCTCGAAAAATCTGACTCGATGGCAAAGGCACCATAAGTACTGGCTCGACCCTGAATGCGCACCATTGACTTATCAACCAAGACAACTCTTGCGCCTTGACTTCGAAAGCTTTCTTCGACTGCGCCTGCAATATTGCCCCCAGCTCCGGTAATAACAACGACTTTATCTTTTAGGGTTTTCATGGTTTACTCCTTTAGGCTCGAGCCCGATTCAAAGCTAGTCTGGTGAGCTTTTTGTCTTTTGGGCAGGTTTTCAGATACCCAATTCATGTGATAGCAAAATTACCATAGAATCTGACCAAATAGGCAGTTTAAGTTAAGAGGCTAAGCAAGACTTGGGCCATAAGAATCTTTAAAATGGTAGCCAGGGGGAAAACAGTGGCGTAGCCAATATTGGGTAAATCATTGCCCGTTTGCTCATTGGCAAAACCTAGGACCGCAGGCTGGGTTTGCAATCCGGAGAGCATGCCTGTTAGTAGACTCATGGGTATTTTAAAAACTTTATGTCCCAGGATGAGTGTAAGTAAAGAGGTGCTAAAAGTAATAATCGCACCTGCAATAAAAATGGCTAAGCCCCCGCTACCTGAAAGGGTACTGACAAAGGCGTAACCTGAGCGTGTGCCCACACCTGCTAAAAATAAGACCAAACCTAGTTGTCGGATGGTCAAGTTTGCACTGTAAGGTAGTTGCCAGATAATGGGGCCGGTGCGCCCAAGGGTTCCAAGGATAAGAGCAGCGATAAGCGGACCACCGGCAAACCCAAGCTGAAAACGAATGCCTCCGGGTAGGGGAATTGGTATAAGCCCTAAGAGGAGACCTAAAGAAATACCTAAACTAAAAGACATAATGTCAATTTCAGAAAGCGCTTTATAAGAGTCGCCGAAGTATTCGCTGAGTTCGCTCATGCGCTCGCGTCGGGCGATGACCCTAACGCGGTCACCAAGCTCGAGCCGCATAGCGCCATGAGGCAAGATATCGCTGTCACCGCGTCTGACCCGAGTTATAAGTGCGCCGTAATGCTCAGGAAGTTTTAATTCTGCTAACATTTTGTCGGCAACTGCCGAGTTTGAAACAAAGATACGCCGAAAGTCAAGCTCGCTTCTTTCTAATTCCAGATGTTCAGTGGTTATGACACCAAGTTCGTTGGCTACCTGTTGCACAGCCTCATCGCTACCAATTAGGCTGAGCAGATCGCCAGGCTCGAGCACCGTAGTCGGGTGCACCAGTTCCAAATCTTGACCTCGTTTTAAGCGCCCAAAAATAACCGGCCAGTTTTCCTGTTTGCGCCAGCCTTCAACAGAGTTTGAGCTAATGTTCTGGCGACTTATTTTTACAGTAATATTTCTAAGGTTTTCACCGCTTGCACCTAAATCCCTTAAGGCAATAGCTTCTTTTTTATAGTCAGTTTTAAAGAGACTTTGCATAACCTGAATGGCCAAGATGACGCCAATCACACCAATAGGATAGGTCACGGCATAAGCCACTACTGGCTCAGCCTGGACGGCTTCTGTCGCAGAGGTCAGTAGCTCGAGCACGCTGGCAAGGGCGGGTGTATTGGTCAGGCTACCAGCAAACATGCCGGCCGTTAGCGTCGCTTTTAGGTTAAATAGATAGTGGGCTGCAAGCGCCAGACCAAAGGCGAAAAGGAGGATGCCAAATACCAGCACATTGTCACGGAGACCCTGGCGCTTAAAAGAGGCAAAAAAGCTTGGGCCCCCACTCAGACCAATGGTATAGACAAAAAGAACCAGACCAAAGAGATAAATAAAGCTAGGCAAACTTAGCCTGGGGTCAAGGGCACCTATCGCTAAACCAACAAAAAGTACAGCCGCAACCCCCAGACCAAAGCCTTTTATTTTGAGTCTGCCAAGGGGGTAGCCAATGGCAGCAACCACAAAGAGTAAGAGAAGCGGGTTATTTGCAAGGAGTTCAATCATTGATATCAACTACCTTAAAAAGATGACGGTGTACCAGATTTATGGATTCTCTAAGCTTAATCCTATTCTGACTGGCTTTACCATACGCTATACAGAACATCGGGCACCGTTAAAAAAGGGCGGTGTTTGCCGCCCTTTAGAGATATGTTTGAGGTTGACAGCTTCACTTAGGCAACAGGCTCGAGCCTTGGCCCGGATTGTTTCACATTGTCACTGACTTCTGCTTCAAATGCCTTAAAGTTTTCAACAAACATCTTGGCAACGTTTAAGGCTTGAGCATCATAGGCCGCTTTATCTTGCCAGGTGTTTCTTGGGTTTAGCACCTCGGCAGGGACACCGGGACAGGTTTCTGGTATGGCAAGTCCAAAAAGATTATTTGAATCAAAGGTTACTTTGTCGAGGCGATGCTCGAGCGCAGAATTGATAATAGCTCTAGTATAAGCTATGGGCATGCGCTGACCTGTACCATAAGGGCCACCTGTCCAGCCGGTATTGACTAACCAGACATCGGTTGTATGTTCTTGGATTTTTTTAACCAAAAGTTCGCCGTAAACCACAGGTTTTAAGGGCATAAATGGTGAGCCGAAGCATGCGGAAAAAGTAGCTTTGGGCTCGTTGACACCGCGCTCAGTTCCAGCAAGTTTGGCGGTATAGCCACTTAAAAAGTAGTACATGGCTTGTTCTTTGCTAAGTTTGGCAATAGGAGGTAAGACACCAAAAGCATCCGCAGTTAAAAAGATGATGTTACTAGGGTGACCTGCATAACCTACAGGGCTGGCATTGGAAATATGGCTAATAGGATAAGCAGCCCTGGTATTTTGTGTTTTAGAGGTGTCATCTAGGTTGACATGCATGGTTTCTGGGTCAAGGACAACATTTTCCAGAATGCTGCCAAATCGCCTTGTGGTTTGATAAATTTCAGGTTCAGCCTGGGCATTTAGATGCTCAATTTTGGCGTAACAGCCGCCTTCAAAGTTAAAGACCCCTTCATCGCTCCAACCATGCTCATCATCACCAATCAGGGTGCGGTCATTGGTAGCAGACAGCGTTGTTTTACCAGTACCCGAAAGCCCAAAAAAGACGGCAACTTCGTTGTCTGGGCCAACATTGGCAGAGCAGTGCATTGGCATGACGTCGCGAGCAGGGAGTTCATAGTTCATAAGAGAAAAGGCTGATTTCTTCATTTCCCCTGCGTACTCGGTTGCGCCAATTAAAACCAGTTTCTCGCTCACATTTAAGGCAATGACGGTATCGGTCCGCGTACCATGTTTGGCGGGGTCAGCTTTAAAGCTGGGCAGGTCAATAATGGTGTATACGGGTTCATGTTTTTCTTGAGCGCGACGTGTGGGGCGCACAAACATATTGCGCACAAAAAGATTATGCCAGGCAAACTCAGTTATGACCCGTACAGGCACCCGAAATTTGGGGTGGGTGCCGACAAAGACATCTTGTATATATAAGGTTTTGCCTTTGGTATGCTCGAGCATGTCTTTTTGCAATTGCGCAAAATGCCCAGGGGTCATTGGTTGATTGACTTTACCCCAGTCCACGCGGTTTTCACTTTGAGCATCTTTCACTACAAATTTGTCACTCGGGCTGCGACCGGTATATTTGCCGGTATCTACTGCCAAAGGGCCCAAGTGTATCAATTTACCTTCGTTACGGGTTAAGGCTGCGGTATATAACTCGGGGGTGCTCAGATTCCAGTGGATGGTTCCTTCGCCAGAAATACCAAATTCTTCTAGGCTTTGCGCTTTTATAAAATGACCCACGTGTTTCATGATTTTTCCTTTCGGTCACGGATTTTGCAATTCAAGTAGCCTCAGCTACGCCCTTATTTTCTCAGCAATTAGGGGTAGCCTTGTCAGTAAATGAAAAGACGTTATGTCGGAGTTTTACCTACAGATTTTTAACTTTTAATGGCTCGGTAGGTAAAAGCTCGAGCCCTCAAGAATCAAGTTTTTTCTTTAAAATACGGAATCATGTAGCTAATAATGTGGGCTCGAGCGGTAAGTCGTCAGGGTGCTAAGTTGAGAAAGATTCTTTTGAAACTAATAGGTTCAGTATTGCTTTTGAAAGATAAACAAGCTCGCAAACAAAAGAAAAACCCAGGTCACGGATGCCTGGGTTAAGCTGCTTAGTAAGGAGAGTTTCGCCTAAACGAAGGTTTTTGTTTAGGCTTTTGCGGTAACTTTTATTTCTTTACGCCCGACTTCTGCCATTTTAGGCAGGGTCAAGTTAAGAACACCATCTTTAAATTCGGCTTTGGCTTTATCAGCATTGACATGATAGGGGAGGGTGACAAAGCGCTCGAGCCGTCCATAAGAACGTTCACGAAGGTGATAGTTGGTTTCTTTGGTTTCTTTTTCCTCTTTGGCTTCTGTCCAGATGCGCAGTCTGTCTTCATTGACTTCGATATGAAGAGCTTCTGGTTTTACCCCAGGTACCGAGGCTTTTACCAGAATGTCGTTGCCTTCTTCAGCGATATCCATAGGGATGTCTTGCGCTTCAAAAAGCTCTGGGCTAAAGACACTTGGGCGAACCATCGTATCATCAAAGAAACGATTAAAGAAATCACGCATAGTCAGAGTTTCGGTTGTTGGGCGTTTGCGAATGAGTGCCATACGACCTCCTTGGCTTAGAAAACTGAGATCAAAGGAATATTCACCGCTTAAACCAGGTTTAGGCGGCTCGACCCTAGCTTGGTGGCTCGAGCATACAAACCTCCTCGAGGATTTTGCCTCAGTTTTTAGTCTATAGCTTTCTGGTTTGGCTTGAAATCCGTAAACGCCTGACAGCTTTTGTCGGGCGTTTTATGACAATCAAAACTTGCAAAAATGTCTTGGCGTTTTTTAGTTTAAAATCAATGACTTGGTAGCTCTTTGCCAGGTTTATCATGCAGGGCAAGTTTGCTCATGAGCGTTAGGCTGGCTTCATTTAAGCCTTCAAAGCTAACCTTGGTATTGTTTTTTCTAAACTTCAAAACGATTTTATCAATCGCTTCAATAGACGTTGCATCCCAAAGGTGAGCATGATTCAGGTCAAGAACAACCTCTTCAAGCGGTTCAGAGAAATTGAAATGACTCAAAAATTCTTCGGTACTGACAAAAAAAAGCTGCCCGGCAACCGTGTACGTTCTTCGTTTTTGCGTTTCATCAAGGTGACTGGTCACCGTAATCAGCTTGGCAATTTTGCGCGCAAAGAAAATGCAGCTTAAGAGCACACCTATCATGACGCCCCAGGCCAGATTGTGAGTCATGAGTACAGTGACAACAGTGGCAACCATGACGATACTTTCGCTTTTAGGGTGAATAATTAAATTAGGTAAGCTGCGCCAATCAAAGGTATTAATGGATACCATAAACATAACGGCGACCAGTGCCGCCATCGGTATGACTTTTAGAATAGGACTTAAAAATAGGATAAAGATAAGTAAAAACAGTCCAGCGCTTAAAGTGCTGAGTCTGGTGCGACCCCCACTACCTACATTAATAACCGATTGACCAATCATGGCACACCCAGCCATACCGCCAAAAAAACCTGTGATGATATTGGCAATGCCTTGCCCCCTGGCTTCACGGTTTTTATTGCTGCCTGTGTCGGTCATATTATCGACAATACTGGCAGTTAACAGCGATTCAATAAGCCCAACTAGTGCAAGAGGAATGGCGAAGGGCAAGATGATAAAAAGTGTCTCGAGCGTAAACGGTACATTTGGAATAAAAAAGGCGGGCAGCGTTGAAGGCAGTTCCCCCATATCGCCAACCGTTCTTAAAGGGCTTTTTGAAAAAATCGTAAATGCAGTAATAGCTCCAATGGCAATCAGGGGAGAAGGAATGATTTTTGTAAGTCTGGGAAACAAATAGATAATCCCAAGTCCGATGGCGACAATGGGATAAATAAGCCAGCTTTCCCCTGTAAAGTGCTCGAGCTGCGCCTGAAAAATTAAAATCGCCAAAGCATTAACAAAGCCAATCATCACCGCTTTCGGTACAAACTTCATATATCGACCCAAGCGAAAGATGCCAAAAATAATTTGTAATATTCCTGTCACAATGGTGGTAGCAAAGAGATAATCGAGCCCATAATCCTTAACCAAATGCACCATCAGAAGGGCCATAGCACCTGTTGCTGCACTAATCATGGCTGGGCGACCCCCGGTAAAGGAAGTAATGATGGCAATTGAAAAACTGGCGTAAAGCCCGACCTTTGGGTCAACACCCGCAATAATGCTAAAGGCAATCGCTTCGGGAATCAGGGCTAGAGCAACGACCAGACCCGAGAGTAAATCACCCCGTAAATTACTTAACCACTCGGCTCGAAGCCTCGTGAGAGAAAACGTATTTGTTTGAATCATTCTTTTTCCTTACCGTATTTGTCTAAAGGGCGTAAAGGTGTGCAAAAAACCTTGATAAATCACCCAGTTCTTAAAAACCCTTATTAAAGGTGATCTTTTGTTCTTAGTATTTGTTTTGGATTCAGGCGGAACCTGCCTGCACTTTTCATTATGACTTTAATCACAATGGGATGCAAGCCGATTTTTCACCCTTGGTCAGTTAAGGTGAACAGAGGCAACATTCTAAACGTCTTTATAGTTTAGGATTTCGATGTTACAAATTGATTATTATAAGCAATTTTAAGTACGACTTAGCAATGCCATACCAAGATACCTAGAGCCAACGGTGATTTGCTACCATAGTGTGCTTATGCTGTCCTTACCCAATATGCGCGCGACTGCGGGCGCAACCATCCGTGAAGTTATAGAAGCCTCACCTGCTTATAAGGCAGGTGTTAAGGAAGGTTGGCAGCTCGAGACCATTAATCATGTTGTGGTTCCTGACATATTGGCTTACCGCCGTGAACTAGAAAAGGGTGAGGTTGAGCTAACGGTGCGCGACCCA
>JAHEBB010000805.1 GCA_024642575.1 Trueperaceae bacterium
ACCATTCGTTACTTGAACTGGCAAATCCTAGATAATAACCGTGACGGGAGGCTCGAGCATGGCAAAAGGTGATACCTTTTCAGATGATGTTTTTCGCTATCAGGATGCTTATAGCGGGCGGGAAGTCATTCGTTTAACCGATTATTTTGGGCACTCAAACCACATGTACTTTACTGACCCTTGCTGGTATAACGGAGGCAAGTCCTTTATTTTTACTTCAGACCGCGAAGGCAAAAGTAATCTTTACGGCTATAACCTTGAAACCTTTCAGATTACTCAACTTACTGACTTGAAGCGCTCTGGTGCTGCCCGACCCGGCGGCTGCTATAGCGACGCCAACAATGCTCATTACTATTGGTGGAATCGGCAAATTATTGAGCTGAATATGAGTACCCTAGCTGAGCGCGTGGTTTATGAAGCCCCTGAAGGCATGGAGCCGACAGGTCGCCCTGGCGCAAATGCTGACGGAAAATACATCTGTACTCGACTTGCTAAAGCCCAAAAAGACGACAAGGCCAAGATTTCTTTTGCCTACTCGAGCTTTCGTGATCAGTTTTATGCCAAGCCCTTATCGCAAATTTTACGCATCGACATTGCTACAGGCAAAGCAGACGTCATTCATGAAGATTATTGCTATATCACTCATGAAAATACCTCACCTGTCCTTCCTGAGATTATGACGTTTTGTCATGAAGGCCCCTGGCACTTGGTGGAGCAGCGTATCTGGGGTCTAAATATCCAGACGGGCGAAACCTGGAAGATTCGACCACAAGACGGACAGGATATTGCCGTAGGGCATGAGTACTGGTTTGAAGACGGTGAAACCATCGGTTATCACGGTTTTCCACGTGACCTAAAAGGCGAGCATATTTATGGTCATATCAAATGGGATAACAGCGAACACGTCGAAGTAAGTTTTCCTTATCGTTCGGTACATTTTTGTAGCCAGAATGAAAAACTCATTGCTGGCGACGGCTCACCCGCAGCGGTATTTAGCCATCAGGGTGAGGCGCAACCCTTTATACAGGTCTTTAATTGGGATGGCGAACGCTATGTCGGCCCCAGAGTCCTTGCCTATCACCGAAGCACTTTTAACGACCAGCATGCGCATTGTCACCCCCGTTTTACCCCTGATGGCAAGTATGTAATGTACGCTTCTGACCTCACCAAATATGCCAATATCTATCTGGTTGAAGTGGGTGACATAAGCGATTTGCCCTTTTTAACTGAAGGAATGAGCCCAAAACACACTTAATATGATGCCCAGTATGAACAAGCATCCAGACATTCAACATGCTCCAAGGCGTTTCTGGTCTTATTGTATAGCCTATTTAGCCTGGTTTACTGCTATTGGAGTTTCAGGTTATCTATTTTTGCTTTTTCACACTGTTTTCACAAAGTGGTATATCGCGCTTGGACTAAGACACTCAGCCTATAGAGCCAGCTCTCAATTGTTTATGATCGTTGGCGGTATCGTATGGTTGGTGTTTATCTTTTTTACCGATGACTATTTAAAGTCGGGCATCGAAAAACGCGCCTTAAACCACAGGCTAGTTCTGGTTTTTTCTGCACTTTTACTCCTTGCTCTTTTGGCTGGCGCATCTTCTTTACTCACTAGACCCTTGTTAGGAGTGACCTCGTGAAAGTCATGCTTTTATTTCCACCCAACTGGACACCCACCATGCCGCACCTGGCCTTACCGACACTTACGGCTTATTTGCGCTCGCATGATATTAAGGTTATCCAGCGCGATTTAAACTTAGAAGTATTTGACGAAATATTGACCCGTGATTATATGGAAGCAAGTCTTGAAAAACTTAAGGGTTTGTTTGGTGAAAAAGCAGATAACCCCCCCAAAGACCGCATGCTTCCCCCACGGGAAACCGTTTTGTGGGCCCTAGACAAAGGGCTCGAGCTTGCCAAAAACGTCGAAGGTGCCAAAGATATTATTAGAAGTAAGCGCTTTTTTGATGGGCCTGTTGGGAAAAAAGCCTTTGAAACCGTAATAAGTGCGCTCGAGCTTGCCTCTCTCCCCTTTTACCCTGCCAATCTCAACTTGCAAAGTTACAATGCTGCTGCCCCCGTAGATAACAGTAAAGAGC
>JAHEBB010000806.1 GCA_024642575.1 Trueperaceae bacterium
CCTTTGGTCTTATGACTCAGGTAATGGCGACGCACGGTCTTGATTTCATGGTTTCATCCAAACAAATCAACCACTTTACAATGACCTCTTACGACGATGAAGGACGAACTATAAAAGATAACAACTGCCTAAGTATGCTCGCAGAACTGCGCACAAACAAGGGGATGAAATTGGATTTGTTCCGCAAGTCAGACTGGGCCCGGTCACAATGAAGCCTTACCCCAACGTTATCTTAGTCATGACTGACGATCAAGGCTACGCCGACCTTGGCTGCACAGGTAACCCTTGGCTGCAAACCCCAAACATTGATTCCTTTAGTCAAGAGGCGGTGCGCTGCCATGACTTTCATGTCTCACCCCTTTGTACACCAACACGGGGCGCTCTTATGACGGGTCGGTACCCTCTTCGAAATGGGGCTTGGGCAACCGCCTGGGGGCGCTCAATTTTACGGCAAGATGAACTGACAATGGCAGATGTCTTTAGACATAATGGCTATGCCACAGGGCTCTTTGGAAAATGGCATCTGGGGGATACCTACCCATACCGCCCTCAAGATAGAGGCTTTGATAACGTCGTTGCACATAAAGGCGGCGGGGTAGGGCAAACGCCTGATTACTGGGCTAATAACTATTTTAATGATACCTACTTTCATAATGGTGAACCCCAAACGTATGAGGGTTATTGCACTGATATTTGGTTTGATGAGGCTACGGCATTTATAAAAGACTGTAAGGATAAATCGTTTTTTGCCTGTATCTTTACCAATGCGCCGCATACACCTTATTTTGTTGAAAGCAAATACGCTGAGCAGTACCGAAACAATCTTGAAATTGTAGAGCCTGAGTTCTACGGCATGATTAGCAATATTGACGAGAATTTTGGCAAGTTAAGAGCCTTTCTTGAAGAGACGAACCTAAGTGAGAATACTTTACTGATTTTTATGACAGATAATGGCTCATCGGGGGGTGCAAGATTAGATGAAAATGGGTTTGTAACGGCAGGCTACAACGCCGAGATGCGTGGGATGAAAGCGTCTTACTATGAAGGTGGGCACCGTGTGCCGTTTTTCTTACACTGCCCTGCTCTCGGTTTGAGAAATAAAGATATTGACGCGCTGTTAAGTCATATTGATGTCTTACCAAGCTTTATTGATATGTTTGGGCTCGAGCTTCCTAAACCTATTGCCTTTGACGGTACAAGTTTTTCCTCCCAGCTAAAAGAAGAGCAAAGTTCTCTAAATCGAACCTTGTTTATGCAAAATGCCCAGACTATGACACCCCCAGAGAAGTGGAACTGCGCAGTTTTGCAAGCTAACTGGCGGCTGGTTTATGGTAAAGAACTTTATGACCTTAATGCTGACCCTGAGCAGCGCTCTGATCTTGCCACTAAGCACCCTAACAAGGTGGCAGAATTGCGCTTGGCCCATGAACTGTTTTGGGATGAAGTTGCGCCAGAACTCGCCGAGCCCTGTTGGCATCTTTTAGGTCACAGGTCAGAAAACCCTACACGTCTGGATGCCATGGATGTGATGGGAGATATTGCCTGGGATCAGCCACATATTTTGGAGGCTCTAAAAACAACGGGTACCTGGGCAGTACAGGTAGAAGAAGCGGGGCTGTTTCGCTTTTCCTTTAGACGCTGGCCCGAGGAACTCGATTTGCCTATTGCGGCAATTCCTGAATCTGAAGATCTCTTGACAAATAAACGTCATGGTTCCAGGGGTAAAGCTAGGGCTATCAAGGCAAAAAAAGCCCATTTGAAGGTTAATGATAGGGCTATGACAAAATCCGTGAGCAAGTCAGATAAGGAAGTGGTGTTTGAGCTCGAGCTTTCGCCATTTACCGGATGGCTAAGCGCTACCTTTGAAGATGCTAAGGGTGAAACACAGGGTGCCTACTACGTCTATGTCGAGGGCCTTGAACGATGAAAAGAAGGCTTGCAAAAAATGCTGTACCACCGAGGGATAGCTGAGACTTTTCTCTTATTCAATTACTCAGGCCCTAGTAATTCCCAAATTTCACCTTTTTTAAGGTCGCGCTCGAGCAAGAGATCAGCTTGCCACGGTGACCAGAGCGAGACCTTTCCCCCCCGCTCACTTCTG
>JAHEBB010000807.1 GCA_024642575.1 Trueperaceae bacterium
AGCCACAAAGCGTTCTACTTGAGAGCCTTCTCGCGCATGTGCACTCAGAACATCGCGAAAGGTGGCAATCAAGTTATCGGTTCTTGCTTGATGGGTAAGCTGATACATTTCTAGATCAGCTTTAGCTTGAGTATGCATTCTAGTGATACGGCGGATAAATATATTCGTAAGGTCATCTAGTTGTTTTGCTAATTGAACAGCTAATAAAGCGAGTGCAAAGGTATAGCGCTTATCTACGCCTAATGCCATCATTCTGCTGCTATCTAGCTTGCTTGCTTCATCTGCAAATTGCCTGAGCTTTACATCTGGAAGTAAGATTTGAATATCAGCATCAGGTCTTAAACTCAGTAACCAATGCCAGTGCTTGATACTTTCTCGAAATTGCTTGAGGGTTGGTTTACCAGGATCACGCTTAATATCCTGCCAGAGTGTAGTGCCTACTTGTTGCCCCTTTTCTTGCCATAAAACATCCAGCTTTATACGTGTTTCTTGAGTAATCACTTCTGCCACTTTTTCATAGAGCAGATCATTAACCTCTTTGCGTCCAGCTCTTGCTTGTCGTACCAAAACAGTAAAGCCACAAAGTTCAAAGTTTTGCTGCACCAAGCGCTCCAACGCAACATTAATAATGTCAGTTAAATCTTCTCGTGTTTGTGAGGCCTCTTGAACAGCTTGATTTAGGACATTAATACCACCCTGAGTAAAAGGCTTGATACTCAAATGTTCACGTATAAGGTGCTTATGACGATGGCGACTGCCCGAAGAATCGTACTTTACAAGCTCGGGAGGTACCAATAAGAAGCCTAACTGTTTGCTCAAATAATTAGTGACAAGGCTAGGAACTTCTTGCAGCACGGTGAAGTAGCCAAGGCATTGGAAAGTTTTAAGCAAAACAAGAAAACCTAATTGAGTGTTGGCATTTCGAGCTACTTGTTTAGCGAGCTCAATTTCTTCTAGGGTAGCTGTATAAGCAGCCTCTAGATCAGTTTCATCGGGATTTGTTTTAAGTCTCGGATAAGCAGTTTCATGTAGACTTGGCATCCCCTATGTTAATGACCAAAAACTATAGTTTAAAGCCAGGGGTAAACTAACCTTAGAAAAGCCCATGAAATGGGGCTTCAAATCAATGATTTTTAAAGAGGGTTTTTGGCCAGCCATGAAAACAACAGAAAAACAGACTCGAGTCGGGCTCTATACCAGAATATCTACCCATGACCAACAAACACTATCTTTACAGCTTGGAAGCCTTCGAGAGTATGTAAAGCTAAGAGATTGGCAGTTGCTTACTGAAATACAAGAAGTTGGTTCGGGTGCAGAGGAAAGACCTAAACGAAGCGAGCTTCTAAAAGCGGCTAGACGGCGTGAGCTAGATGTCATTTTGGTTTGGCGACTCGATCGCTGGGGTCGTTCGGTTACCGATTTACTTTCAACGCTTAACGAACTCACGGACTTAGGCGTTGGTTTTATCTCATTGACCGAAGCCCTTGATTTAACTACGCCCACAGGTCGAGCAATGGCTGGCATGCTAGCTGTCTTTGCGGAGTTTGAACGGGAGATTCTTAAGGACAGGGTTAAAGCAGGCATTGCACAAGCTAGAGCCCAAGGTAAACCGCATGGCAGACCCAAAACAGCTTCCCTTAAAACCCAGCAAGTCCTTAATCTTCACAAAGAAGGACTTAGTAAAAGTGAGATTGCTAGACGTTTAAACATAGGCAGAACCTCAGTCAGAAGGATCCTTAAACCTTAAGTGGCGGATTTTTCCAGAATCGTTGCCATACCTGTTGATCACTCATGTCAATGATGGCTTCACCTTTCTGGGCTTTCATATCCAACGCGTATGGTCACAAGGTCATTGGGCAGTACACCTTCGTCCCTCAAGCAAAGCCATTGGGCGGGTTAAAGCGAAGATCAAATCCCTCACGACCAGAAGCTGGTCTTGGATGGATGAGTATTCGCGAATGACGACGCTCAATTCGATTGTTAGGGGCTGGGCTAATTACTACCGACATTGCAGCTTCGCTCTAGATATTGAGGAGATTAGCCGCTATACCTGGCATCGGTACCATAAGTGGTTACTGAAAAAGTACAAGGGT
>JAHEBB010000808.1 GCA_024642575.1 Trueperaceae bacterium
TAGCTCACCTTACAGCCGTTTTTGCACCTCTTGTGGAAAAAAGCTTTTTAATCCTCTACAACTTACCTTCAGCCCTCAGAGTAATAAGCAAAGCACAAAGTCAGAAGGGGAAAATGATGAAGCAATAATTCTATAGGCAGATTTGCCTAAACCTACTCAAGAAAAGTAATCCCGTAAAAACTTGTTATCTATACACTTATTTCACACCTGAAAGGAAAATTATCATGAAAAACAATCGTACTTCCCACTCTTTTATTAAAACCTTAACTGTACTTTGCTCAGGGTTTTTAACCATTCTGCTAATGGCAGCCCAGTGCGGAACAAATCCACCGCCTAGTTTCTCCAAGCCCACTATCAACAGCTTCACCGCCAGCCCACCAAGCCTGCCCGCAGGTGGTGGTAGCGTCACACTAAGTTGGGATGTTAAAGATGCCACCACGCTTTCCATTGACAGTGGTGTGGGGGCAGTCACAGGAACGTCTAAAACAGTAAGCGTCACAAGCAACACAAGCTTTACACTCACGGCTACTAACGCTGAAGGATCGACTACGCAAATCACGAGTGTAAGTGTCGGGGCAGGGGCAGATACTAGCCCACCGACTATCACTTCTATTGAACCGCAAGACGGCGCAACAGGCGTCACCAAAGACGCAAATATCGTCATTACTTTCAGTGAAAAGATGGATCAGGCTGCAACGCAAACCGCCTATCAATCAACAAGTTTGCCTTCAAGCAATGTCACTTTTACCTGGAATGCCGAAAGTACCGTAATGACTGTCAAACCCAATGCAGCACTCGCGTATGCAACAGGCACTGATCTCAATGCTGTTACTGCTCAAAGTTATAGCTTTAGCCTAACAACCACCGCCAAAGACAGTGCAGGTAATGCACTCGCCACGGTTAGCTCGAGCTTTTCTACCTTGCGTCGCATAAACTTAAGCTTGCCAAATCAACTTGAGACAGGTGGAACCTTTTACAATGATAATACCTACATTATTGGTCCACAACAGGAAACTCAAGTGGGTTACCGAAATGGTTTTTATGGTCGTGGCTATTACAGCGTTGACCTTTCATCTATCCCAAGTGCTGTGAAAGAAGAAGCCCTCGAGGTTGCCGTCCTAAGCATTCATAAAAATGGTGTGGTTGGCAATCCTTATGCTGGGCCTGCTTTTAATAATTCTGTGTTCCTAGACCATATGAATTATGGTAATGGTCTCAACCAAGTAGGGCTTTATAGTCTCAAGAACCTGTCTGAAATTGGCGTATTTGATAGTGCTTCAAATGGTGTTAACGGTTTTGAGAGCAAAGATGTTACAGACGCCGTGCGTGATGACCTAAATAACCGCGATTCGCGCGGTAGTCGCAGTCAGTACCGTTTACGCTTTCCTATAGGAACGACTGTCAGTGATACGACTAAAGATGCCTACGTGGGTTTCAGTAGCAGTGCCACTATTGCCCTTAGTTATTTAATTCCTTGACTTGTGTAGGGGCTCGAGCCTTCTCGAGCCCCCTTTTTCTTACACACAGGCTCGAGCCCTACTCAAAGATTAAAGGAGAAAATACATGAACATCCGTTTTAGCCTCTTAGTCCTACTTATTCTTAACTTCACATTTTCAGCTTGTAATAAAGCGACAACCACACCAACACCCAATAACAAACCTGCTATCAGCAGCTTTACTGCTAGTCCGGCTAATTTACCTACAGAAGGTGGCAGCGTTACCTTAAATTGGGATGTTAATAACGCTGAAACACTGTCTATTGATAACGGTGTTGGGGCTGTTACAGGAAACTCTCAAACGGTAAGCGTAACCAGCACCACGACGTTTACGCTTACTGCATCAAATGCTGAGGGCTCTGTTGAGCAAAGTACCAATGTCACTGTAGCTTCGGATTTAGAGCAACCCACGGTCATCTCGGTTGACCCACCTAATGGTGCAACAGGCGTCAAAAGTGATGCCATCATTACGCTTAGCTTTAGTACACCAATGGATCAAGCCGCAACGGAAAGTGCTTATGAGTCGCTGGATTTGCCAGCAAGTGATGTTAGTTTCTTCTGGAATAATGAAGGTACAGTTCTAGAAATCGAAT
>JAHEBB010000269.1 GCA_024642575.1 Trueperaceae bacterium
CCGTGATTACCGCTGACCCCAGTTACCGCAGCCTTACTTCAAATATTCCAACTGAAGTTTCTGGTGCGCGCATCGCTGGTTTAGCTGAAGGCATGACCGCCGAAAAACTTGGTATAAAGGCTGACGATATTATTTTGAGTATAAATGGCATTTCAAACCCTGACCCAGATCAGGTTACCAAGAGCATTCAAACAACTAAAGGCACGCTCGAGCTGACGCTCGAGCGCAGTGGTGAACCGCTTAACTACACCATTCCCTGGCCACCTGCCGACCTCGATGAAGGAGAGCGCCCTTTACTTGGTATTCAAATTGCACCTTTAGAGGTAAGTCTACCGCCCGAAACCAACTTTTTTGCCGCCCTAGGGGAAGCGTCTGCCTTTTCAATTCGTATCATTCCAGAGGCAATTAAAGGTTTTGTTCGTGGTTTTGGTGCGATTGCCACGGGGCGTCAATCTCAAGATGTTGCTGGACCTGTTGGCATCGTCTCAGCGGTCAATCAAGCGGCAAAGATTGGCCTTATTCCTGTTTTGGCACTTGCTGCACTTATCAATATTTCGCTGGCAATTTTTAACCTCTTACCCATTCCAGGCTTAGATGGTGGTCGTATGCTGCTGGCAACCATAACTACCCTTAGAGGCAAGCCCTTTAGACCAGGACAAGAAGAATTCATTCATTTTTTAGGCATTATGGCGGTACTTGCATTTATGGTGCTGGTAACGTTTAATGAGCTCAGTGGGCTATTCTTTAGAGGCTAAAACCAAACTCATTCCTGCTGACGCCTTACTCAAGGGTGACTGCGGTATTCTCATTCCTGCTTATAACGAAGAAGCAACGCTTGCGCCAGTTATTAAGGTAGCGCTTGAAAGTGGACTGGGGCCCGTACTTGTCGTTGATGACGGCTCGAGCGACTCAACTGCTCAAGTCGCCCAAACGTCAGGGGCTTGCGTCTTGAAGCTATATGAAAATCAGGGCAAAGGTGGCGCGGTTTATAAGGGTGCAAACGTCTTGGAAACATCCGTCATAGTACTGATCGATGCCGATTTAATTGGGCTAAACGTTAAACATCTTAAAGACTTGGCCTACCCCGTCCTAAATCATGAAGTTGATATGACAAGGGGTGTTTTTAAGGGTGGGAGGCTTGCTACGACCTTCGCCCAGAATCTGGCACCCTTTTTAAATGGTCAAAGGGCCCTTTTAAGAGAAAAATTGCTGGCTCTTGAAGAAATAAAAACCAGTCGTTATGGCATTGAAGTGCTCATTACCCAAGCTGCCAGCAAAGAAAAGTGGCACACCAAAGATATTGAACTCGCCAATGTTTCTCAAGTAATGAAAGAAGAAAAACGTGGATTCTGGCAAGGTCTAAAATTTCGGCTTCAGGGGTATAAAGAAATTCTTCAAACGGTATTTCATATAGATGCGCGAAGAAATCGCTTAAAAGACTAAGGCAATCAGCAACTCTAAATCTTTGGCTTCCCTGATAGACTTTTGTTATGTCCCTTTCTCTTATTCGTTTTACGGTTGGCCCCCTACAAGAAAATTGCTACCTGCTTTTTGATGAGCTGTCTAAAGCAGCCGTTTATATTGACCCTGGTGACGAAGCACCCAAACTGATAACTGCTTTAAAGGACAAAAGCTTAAGGCTCGAGGCGATCTGGCTCACTCACGCCCATTTTGATCATATTGGCGCAGTTGAAGGTCTTACCCAAGACTTTGATGTCCCCGTATATTTACATAGCAAAGATCTCGAGCTATACCAAAATGCTTTTAAAGCTGCCAAACTCTGGGATATTCCTTTTACTCAACCCCGCGCCAAAACCACCAATCTCGAAGATGAGCAAATATTAGACCTTGCTGGAACCAAGGTTCGCTGCCTATTTACCCCGGGTCACGCCCCAGGACATGTTGCATTTTATTTACCCAGTCAAAACTTTGTCTTAGCCGGCGACGCGCTTTTTCAAGGCTCAATTGGCCGCACAGACTTACCTGGTGGTAGCCACGAAAGCTTGATAAAAAGTATCAAGTCTAAACTTCTATCTTTACCTGATGATACAACCGTTTACCCAGGTCATGGGCCTGAAACCAGCATTGGTATTGAGAAGGTTTACAATCCCTATTTGAGCTAAATGGTTTAAAGAGACGGGAAAACAATCCAACTTTGTCATCATCCTCAAATGCCAAACTTGATGACTGCATACTGTTTTTAAACCTTTAGTCGAAAAAACCCAGGATGCATCAGACAAACGTTTTCGCCAAATAAAGGATGCAAATCTCTAAGAAAGGCTTCGGCACTTTCAGTTTTTGGCAAGATAAATTTTTTCGGAATGCTCACATTGTAAACCCTTGCATCAGATGCTAAGTTTGCTAGCTCTTTAGCTTTGGCAATACCTGTAAAAATATCGCCTAAGTCGTCAACAAGCTTATGCTCAAAAGCTGCCTGCCCTGTCCAGATGCGACCTCGGCCAAGCTCATTGACTCGCTCTTTGGTCAAACCTCGGCCTTCGGCTACACGACTGATGAAACGATCATAGACTTCAGCAATAGAACGCTCGAGATACAGCTTCTCATCAGGGTCAAGAAATTTTGCTGAGCTATTAATCCTAGCATAGCGACCCTTCTGAATAACATCGACATGAATTCCATATTTGCCATTAAACTCCTCGGTTACCAGTTGGGTTGCCACCACCCCAATCGACCCAGTTAGCGTGGTCGGAGCAGCAATAACATGGTTAGCATGAGTTAAAACGTAGTAACCACCACTGGCAGCGTACTGCCCCATGACCGCTACCACAGGCTTGTTTGGATTTATGCGTTTGACTTCACGCCAGATTAGATCACTGGCAAGCGCACTGCCACCCCCCGAATTAACATAAAAGACAATCGCCTTGGTCGTGTCATCTTCTTCAGCAGCTCTAAAAGCAGCAATTAAACTTTCAGAACCCGCAAATGTGCCCCCTATTAAAGGCAAGGGAATAGGTGTTCGCCGAGACTTGCCTGTCATAATGGCACCCTCGAGCGCAATAACCGCCACCCTGCCTGCTTTTAGGCTACGGCGTCTGGATTTCAAAAATCGCTTGCCTTCATCTAAAATGACATAAGCTTCACTAATCACTTCATCTTCATAAGCAACGCGGTCAATCAATCCTTTGGCTTTTGCATCTTCCGCAGAACTTATGCCGCTATCAATCCAGGTCTTTACTGTTTTAACATCAACCTTTCGGCTTTGGGCAATAGCGCTATAAAGACTTGTTTCAAACCCTTCAAGAAGTGCGCCTAGCTGCTCCCTATCTCCCTCAGACATATGGGAACGAACCAAATTATCGCCCGCTGATTTATACTCTTTAATTGCAACTTTTTCAGCGGCAATTCCAAAACGACCCAAGGCATCCTTTAAAAAGCTCTGCTCGAGCGCAAACCCTAAAATCTGAAATTCTGCTGATTCGGGCATAATCAGCTCGTCAGCAACCGAAGCTAGGTAATAGCTTGCCATGCCAAGCTGGCTGGCAATAATCTTTACTTTCTTGCCAGCGTGTTGCAGTCTAGCCATTTGTTCACGCACGACAGTGGCACTCACTAAGTCAAGTTGCAAGGCTTCAAAACGAAACAGTATTCCCTCTAAAAAGTCTGCCTCTGAAAGTCGGGTTAGGGTTTCTTCTAAGCGCTCGAGGCTAAGGGGTTTAGGGCCAAAATCAGGTGGAAAATCAGAAAGTTTGCGTTTTTTCTCGCGTATGGGCAACGCACCCGAAAGCTCTATGACCATCCACTTAGGTTTTTCTCTTGCCAAATCCGCAAACAGGTTAGTTGCGCTTATAACTATATTTTGCAAGCTGGTTTTAATAACCGAAGGATGAAACTCTGCCATGACTTAGTCTACTTGCTTACTAGGAATTAATGGGTAAACAGGATATTTCATGGGTCAGCGGCTCGGCTTGAAAGTTTGGCAATCTTTAGCAGTTTGCCGGCAAAAGGTGTGTCAGTCGGACCGCTCGTTATCCTATCTAGATAGCCATTTGGACTGGGATTTTGCAGTATTAACTAAAATAAATTTGAAGCTCGAGCCTGCCTGTAAAAGCCCTATAATAGTCATTGTGCAACAAGATGCCCTGGATTCCCTAAAAACCTTTATAAAGCGGATTAGCATTCCAGTAAGTCTTTTCCTACTTGTCCTGGTGACCGGTTCGGTAGGTTATTACCTACTTTGGCGACCTTATCAGGGTAGCTGGTCTGACGCCATTTATATGACCTTTATTACGGTAACCACTGTTGGCTACAGTGAAATTCATCCTATTAATACGCTTGGTAGGGTTTTAACGGTGGGAGTAGCCATGACAGGCATTGGTAGCCTATTCTACTTATTCAGTGCTGTCATGGAATTTTTGGTTGTGCGCCAGCTAAGTGACCCCTTTGGGAGGCGAAGGATGCAAAAAACAGTAGGCCAGTTAAAAGATCATGTCATTGTTGCAGGATTTGGGCGAATGGGTCAGCGCATTGCCGAAGAACTTAAGCATGAAGGAAATGATTTTGTCATTATTGATAAAGATGAGCGCTCACAGTTAGTGTGCCATGAGCTTGGGTATTTGTTGGTTGTCGGAGACGCTGAAGAAGATGACATTTTAGAGCAAGCAGGTATTAGGCAAGCCAGGGCCTTGATTGCTGCCATTGGCAATGACGCGGTTAATGCCTTTGTGGTTATGAGTGCCAGATCGCTCAATACCAAGCTTCTTATTGTAGCTAAGGCAGATGAAGACGCAGCAATGCGAAAACTTCTGAAAGCTGGTGCTAATCGCACCATCAATCCTTATGCCATTGCCGGCCAAAGGCTGGTGAACATGGTCTTTCACCCCGTAGCCATAGATTTTATGAGCAAGTCTCTAAGAGATCCTAAAAACAAGCTTCATATTAAAGAATTTTATGTTCCGGCGACCAGTACCCTCGTTAATAAAAGCCTTAAAGATCTGGCTTTACGTAGCAGCATTGGTATTAATGTCATTGCTATTATTCGTGACAATGTAAGCACCACCAATCCTTCGGCTGAGCTTATCATTGAAGCCGAAGATCACTTGATTATTCTGGCAAATGAGCAGCAGTTAGAAAGTTTACAAGCGCTTTCTGGCGATGTAAGCAAAACGCTGGGCTAAGCAAAAAAAAGGTAGACTGCTTCTTATGCTAGAAAATGCTTCAGAAGAATCGGCTCGAGACTTTGCGTTAGACCAACAACCTCTTAAGGTTGTCGAACGCGAGGGTGTACGCTACACCATCTTAGGGACAGCGCATGTATCAAAGGCCAGCGCCGATGCCGTTCAAGAACTCATCGATAGTGGCGACTTTGACGCTGTTGCTATCGAGCTAGATCAAAACCGTTATAACAGTCTTACAAACCCTAACAGCGTAGCTCAAATGGATCTTTTTCAAGTGATTCGTCAAGGTAAAGCCGGCATGGTTGCGGCAAATTTGGCGCTGGGCGCCTTTCAACAGCGCATTGCCGAACAGTTCAATATTGAGCCTGGTCAAGAGATGCGGGTAGCCATTCAAGCGTCAAAAGATGCCAATTTGCCCATCCTACTTATTGATCGGGATATTGGCGTAACGTTACGCAGAGTTTACCGAAATGTTCCCTGGTGGCAACGCCTAAACATCTTTTCTGGTCTCATTGCCAGTGTCTTTAGCAACGAAAAAATCAGCGAAGACGAAATTGAAAGACTTAAACAAGGTGACATGTTAGAAAGCACCTTTGCTGAGTTTGCCCAGTCCTCTGAGCGCATGTTCACCCCGCTAATTGCTGAACGCGATCAGTATATGGCGGCCGAACTCCGAATTCAGGCAATAGCTGAACCTCCAAAGTACCAAAGGGTTTTAGCGGTTATTGGGGCAGGTCATTTAAAGGGTCTCGTTGAACACTTAAAAACCGATCAAACCCCGCCAGAAACCCTTAAAGAAAGTCTAAATAAGCTACCTCCGCCAAGCATCTGGCCAAAATTTTTGCCCTGGATTATCGTCTTAATCTTTGTTGTTGGCTTTATTATCGGCTTTCGTAGAAGCCCTGAGTTTGGTCTAAGCCTTATTATGGACTGGTTTTTTATCCACGGTGTCCTGTCTGCCTTGGGCGCAACTATTGGGCTTGCTCACCCGCTAACCATTATTGGAGCTTTTTTTGCTTCGCCTTTTACCTCTTTAAACCCTCTCATTGGTGCAGGTTTTGTCGCAGCAGGTATCGAACTCTGGTTACGCAAACCACAGGTTGGCGACTTCAGCAGCTTGCGCAAAGACGTGACAACAACAAGAGGCTGGTGGAGAAACCGTGTAGCCAGAACCCTACTAATCTTTTTTCTTACCAGCTTAGGGTCTGCAGCAGGCACTTATATTGCAGGTTTTAAAATTTTTGGCAAACTTTTTGGTTCATCATAGGGCTTAAACGATGACTGAATTTAAGATTCGTCAGGCAACTCTAGAGGACGTACCTGCCATCGCCAAATTATGGTTTGAGAATACTCATGAAGTCGCTAAGCTCGAGCCTATTTACACGCCCAGCATAAATCCTGATGAAGCCAGTTTAAGGCTCGAGCACGATTTCAACAGCGGAACAAAGTCTGCCTTTGTCGCCTATCAGGGCACCGACTTTGCTGGCTACGTAACTTACAAAATTGATGAAGAAGATTCGGCCTTTAACCCGCGCCGCTTTATTTATCTGATAGATGTAGACGTAGCAACAGCTTACAGGGAGCAAGGTTTAAGCTATAAACTTCTGGCTGAAGTTGAGGCTTACGCAAGAATGCAAGGGATTATGAGGCTCGAGCTTTCTGTGATGACCGCTGACAACCGGGCCAAAGAGGTCTGGCAAAGGCACGGCTTTCGCCCTCATTTAATGCTCCTACATAAGGATTTAAGCTAGACGCTAAGCGATTTATCTCGGGGCGCAGCAGGTTTTTCACTCTCTTGCATTAAACTTTGATATAGAGGTTGACCCGATGAGCTTAATAGCACTGACTCAACCATATCAACAGGAAGAGCTTCAGAGAATAAATAGCCTTGACCATACTGACAGCCAAACTGTCTTATGTGCTTTAGCTGTTCCTTGGTTTCAATTCCCTCGGCAACCACTTCAAGCTTCAGGCTTTGAGCCAGGGCTACAATTGAGCTGGCAATCGCAGTTTCTGCCTTGGTAGCTGATAATCCCTGAACAAATGACCTATCCATTTTTAAAGAATGCAAGGGTAAATTGTGCAGATAGGCTAACGATGAATACCCGGTACCAAAGTCATCAATTTGCAAGGTCACTCCCATATCTCTTAGCTTTGTCAGAATAAAACGAGCAACATCAGCATTTTCCATTAGGACTGATTCGGTAATCTCGAGCTTAAGGGATGAAGCGGGTAAGTCAGATTCTAGCAAAACTTCGGCAATTCGCTCAACGATATTGGTTAGGGCAAAGTTTTTGGTTGACAGATTGACGCTTATGCTAAGCGGTCTTGTAAGAGATGCATTCCACTGGGCAACCTGCTTGCTTGCCTTGCGCAAAACCCATTCATCAATGCTAGGTATAAGCCCGAC
>JAHEBB010000809.1 GCA_024642575.1 Trueperaceae bacterium
ACAATAAAAATCCTCCACCATTCTCACAAAGTATCCGAAAAGGGTCCTGCCAAAACGGTGGAAGTTTTAACCCCCACGGGTTTTAGGAAAAATAGCCAGAGTCTGAAACAATTTCCTCCCAGGGGGTATAGGTGGCTTCGCTTGCGGTTTTGCCAGTACGCTCGAGATAAGCCTGTATTAGCTCATACCCTAGGGTATAACCGGCATAGTCAGGAATACCTTTTTTCGGATAGTGCCACTGCTCGGCTGCCCAGTCGCCAAAGATAAAAGCGCGATTCAGATTAAAATCGGGTTCATAAAGGGCTTCTTTAAATTTGGGCTTGACCGCCTCGAGCTGTTCTTGGCTTAAGGCGCTCGAGTAAGGCCCGACTAAGCTTTTATCGCCAACGATTTCCAGACCAAACGCTTCAGCTAAACCCTCGGCGACAATATATTTCCCTAGCGTCAAATTGGGCATAAAGGGCTCATAGGCAAAGCGGACAATATGATTTATTTCATGGGCGCTAGCTACAGGTAGTCTGGGGGTACCAAGTTTATTTGGCCAGCCCATCACCATAGCTGCACCCATGTGTTGTGCGCCTGTGTAAGCGCCGTAGTTCAGCTTAAGAACCTTTAAACTGCCAAGCAAGATGGTGAACTGAATAGGTGGCAGTGTTAAACCATGGGCCTCAGGATTTAGCATATCGAGGGCTTTTTGAGCTGCGGCAGCGCAAGCATCCCAGGTCTTGGCTGTGTCAAACTCGGCTAGGGCGCTTAGCCCTTTCTGACAATCTTCAAAAGGGGAATAGTAACCCATCAGTTGAGCTGCGCCTAGGGCAGCACTTTGACTACCATCTTTTTGCGGAAAGCGGTTTAAAAAGGGTTTCCAGAAGGGCTCGAGCTTTGCCATTACTTTGGTTTCAAAAAGCTCGAGCGAGCAGCTTTCTAATGCTTCACGTTGTAGCTTGAGTCCATCAATTATTGTAAGTTTCATAAGAACCTCCTGGCGGACAACGGTTGAAGTGTCCTGATACTTAAGGTACAGCCTACAATCATTGTAGAGTCAAGGGGTGCAAGGTTTTTATGCTATAGGTGAGTTAGCAAAACAGGCTGATGTTAGTGTTCAGACACTGAGGCACTATCATAAATTAGGTTTGCTCGAGCCTAGTGAAACTTCAGAGGCAGGTTACCGTTTTTACTCAGAGCAGGATGCTAGCCGTTTAAGTTTAATTCGCACCTTACGTGAGCTTGGTTTTGATTTAAAAACCATTGCTGCCTTACTCAAGCCTAAGCAAAACCTGCGCGATATCATTCAGTTACAGCTTGATAGCTTAGCCGAGCAAGTGAGAGCGCTAGGGCGTCAGCAGGTCGTCTTGGAGGCAGTAGCACAAGCTAGCGAGGGCGATGAGGCAACGCTAATGCGGATGCAGCGGCTAAAGGTTTTAGCAAGTCTAAATCGGCTCGAGCGTGAATCTTTTCTGGCAAGACAGCTCGGTGCCAAGGCCGATGATTTGGCCAGCAGTGAAATCTGGCAAGCTGCCATTTTAGATATGCCTGAATCCCTTGATAAAGAGCAGCTTGAAATCTGGTTAGAGTTGGCTGAATTGGCGGCTGATGACAGTTTTCGCCAAACCTTAGCACATCAGACACAACCCTTTGAAGGATTGCCTAAAGAGCTTTTGATGGCCTGGCAGAGAGATTTTACAGGGATTTTGGCTCGAGCGAGTCAGCTTATAAGGGAAGTCCAAAATTTAGAAAGTGATCCTGCTCAAACGCTTGTAAAAGATTGGATTGAGGCCCTTGCCAGGGTTTTAAATAAAGAACCAAATACAGAGTTTATAAGCTGGATGAAGCAGTTTTTTAGCTCAACGCAAGACAAGCGGTTTGAGCGCTACTGGGAGCTTTTATCAAACCTAAAGGCTTTGCCTTTTGACGCTGCTAGAGCAAAAGCCATGCATTTTTTAATAGAAGGCTTAACCCTAAAGCAAAAAAGCTTGTTAAGTAAAGGAGACTAATATGGAGTTCGCCGAACATTATCTAAAAACTGTGATTGAGGTGTTTCGCTCGCAAAAGCGTTTGGCTGAAAGAGCAATGGCGCAGCTCAGC
>JAHEBB010000810.1 GCA_024642575.1 Trueperaceae bacterium
GTTAAAGTTTGACTTTCACATCAGCTTTAATGCCACAACTCAAAACGGAATTCATAACTTCTTAAACCAGGTTGATGCGCAAATTGAACGCCGCTTCAATAAGAAATTCTATGCCCAAGGCACTGTCGGCAGCAAAACCTATACCAGAGTTCTTATTGAATTTGAACCTCGTTACTGGGTTATTAATCCAGGAACAGATTACTCAAGCAAAAACCCAAATGACCGTACCGATCACATTGAAATTAAAATGAAAGCAAGTGGATCACCCCAATGGGATACAGGTACGCCAGCCGATGCTTATCAGTTGCACTTTCCCTATAATCGCCCCGCTAGAGTCTTTGCCCAATACTTTGCTGAGATGGTAGGAGTTAGCTCATCTACTATGTCAACTGCATCGGCGTATCAAGCTACCATAAGATCAGTTCTAGCAAACGGCACAGTACATGATATTTAGTCCGTTTCAACCAACTATCTTTTTAATGATTATGTTAAGTGCTTTTGTTTGTGCCAACGCACAGAACAACCAAAAGGAAGGGGTGATTACGATCTTTAATGACTTTGAAACCAACCTACCTATTTACCCAGCGATTTCGATACCGCTGGAATACAAACAAGCTGATTTAAGCCTGGCCGATGCTCTGCCAAATACCGACTTTCCAGGTAGTCTGCGCCCTTACAACAATGCTAGTCTTAATTCACGCAGTCCTGTAAATCTGGGAGGTCAAAACACAGCACTCAAGTGGAGCATTCTTTGGGAAGCAAAGCTTGATCCCTTAGAACCACCTACGTTTATTCATACCGTTCAAGATAGAATCATCGTGCAAAGTCTTAAAACTTGGCTACTCTTTGACGATGAAGGGTTTGAACTTAATAGAGGCCTTCATGAAAATGGAAACATCGTTCTTGACCCTGCAAATACCGCTTTTTATCTCACCGATCCTGATGGTTTTATTGCATCTAGAAATTTATCTGATGGTTCGTTAAGTTTTTTGCTTGAAGTTTTGTTTGGTCAAGGCTTCCAACGAACCGTACTCTCAAGAAACAAAGAAGCACTTTTGATTCATTCTTTTGAGCTGCCCAAAATGCCCTTAGTTAGCGAACCCATTCGAGATCCTAGTTTTACATTGCTCGAGCTACAACACCTTGGTGTCAATCAAGAGATTGATGAGTATCAGTTTTTAACAAGTTCAGAAATGCAAAAGGGTCTTATAAGTAATACCCTACCTCTTCTCGTTGCCTTTAATAAAGCGAATAACTCTAGCATCGCTGCAACCCCAGGAAGTATCTATCACCTTGACAGTAAACTTGAAATCATTGCGGAATTTACAGGCAACTTTGTACCCCAAAGCCTCAGCTTAGATGAAGCTGGCTACATTTATATGACGGTTGAGCATGAAGATAAACAAAAATTGTGGCGTATTAATCCAGATGGCGTGATCGAATCCGCAACCGAACTCCCTACTTCTTTTAAATCATCCTATCCACCAATTATCAGCTATCAGCACCAGATACTCCTCATTGGTACCGATATAGTTCTGGCTATTGACTCTCAGGAAGGTATTAAATGGCAATGGAAATCTGCTTCTACGATAGCTGGTGCTTTGGTAACTGCTGATGAGCATTTTTTGATTACAACAGGCTCACAGGTTGTTTCACTTAGTCCTGTGGGCAAACCTACTCTACTAGCTCAATTAGCAGAAAACCCTCTACTCACACCACCCGTTCTAACCTTAGATGGGAAGCTACTAGTTGCTTCTGCACAAGCGCTTTTTTGTCTGGAAGCTTTTTAAATGGAAGCCAATGTACCTTCAGAAAGGTCTATTTTTTTAGATATCTCTAGCCACAGCATCATTGCTGGCTATCCCCAAGATAGTGAGCGTTCGGTCTTAATTGCACCTACAACTGAAAGCACCTTTAATTTAATTCAACGTCCTTTGATAACAGTGGGGTGCGCACTCGTTCCCGACCAACAATTTGAGTTTGACTCTTCCTTAATTTTGCCTGATGCGCAAAAAGCATTTCAGCAACTCATATCCTTGATTAAGCGTATGCCCGATTGCCCTTTATCCATTTTTGGACATGCA